>JAEXPL010000447.1 GCA_023446865.1 Verrucomicrobiota bacterium
CGCCTGCCCTGAGCGTGCCGAAGGGTTCTTTGACATCGTCACACGCCCCGCGCTTGAAGCCGCGATCATCGCAGCACGCCCAAAACCTACGATGCGCGCGGCCAACTTTTCGGACGTCAGTGTGGTAAGCGGCCCGAAAAACCTACGACCTCACTTCGGCCAAAACGCCGACGTCAATTAGGCCCGGCACGATACGAAGGGTTCTTCCCGCGCTACCTGCTCAAGTGCCTGCAGGACTTCTTCGCGCGCCACGGCGACGACCTCTACGGCGACTTGAAACACATCAGAAACGCCCTCGACCAGGTGCTGGCCAGCGCGCGTTTTGCCGAACGTGTCCGCGACGACGCCCGCCAACTCGACGTGCTCGTCGCCACCCATCGGCTCCTCCACGCCCGGCGAGCCGCCCGTGTCGCACCACGCGACCCGAGCCAGCTCGACCTGTTCTGATCCATCGCGGACCAGCATCTGCCGCGTACCCACTGGAACGCGGGCACGGACCGCGATGTGCCTCGCCAGCCTTTGCGTTCTGCGCAAAGGCGAGAGATGGGCGAAGCCCTTCCCGCCGGCCCCCGCGGTCGTAGCCGTACCCGCGGCTACGACCCCACCGGCCCGCCGGCCTCGCCTGCCCTGAGGTTGCCTGCGGTGAGCCGGTCGAACCCGTCGAAGGGTTCTTTGACATCCTCATGCGCTCACTCCGCGCCAACAACCGCGTTCATCGCAGCACGCCCAAAACCTACGATGGCCGCGGCTAACTTTTCGGACGTCAGTGTGGTAAACGGCCCGAAAAACCTACGACCTCACTTCGGCCAAAACGCCGACGTCAATTAGGCCCGGCACAGCCAGCTGCGGCGGCAGCACCTCACTTCGGACGGCTCGTCAACTGCTCTTGAGTAGCTAAAGCGCGGAGATTTTCGTTGATCTGATCTGTTAGTGTACCTGGTGCGAATTTTGCGAGTCTCTCAATATCGGATATAAGCGCATAGACGGCACGAACGTCAGGTGTTATCGCGAAAACGCGCGGGCGTATCAACAGCGTGTACCGAACGCCGTCAACCGCACAGCAAACGTCGATACTCGACGTGCATTCAGGCTCATTGACATCCTTTGCTTTGCCAATGAGATCCCGCGCGTTGCGCAGCAGGGCGACGGCATTTGCAGCTCCGACATCCACATCGTATTCATTGCAGCCACCGTAGGTAACGATGATCTTTGGCGGTATTACGGCGATACAGTACATATTACCAGATGAGCTTCGTACAGCATTGATGTTCACGCTCAACTGGGGGTCTATACTATCCGGTGCTGCTACTGGAGGTAGACCGAAACAAGCCGCTCCGCTGAGGAGCCCACAAAAAAGGATCATTCGCGTTTTCATTGTAATTTTGGCAGCGGTTCGAACGTAAAATGCCCGGTCGGGTTGAATATCTGTATCCTGTCCTCCAAAATCGCGACCGTCCACATCCCGCCAGTATTGCCAGGATCGGGTTTTCCTGCGTTTGGTCCTCCCGGAATCAGCCCCCTCGCGAAATTCTGGTCCGCCACGCTCCCGGGCAGAATGGCGCCAATCTTCCCATCAATAGCGAGCTCTCGCTGGTGAGCATGGATTGCTACATTAGGGGTCCCTCCAATTTTCCGGATTTGATCTATTTGCTGATGTGGATCCCATGATTTGTACCCGCCGGGAGTCGGTATCATAATCTTTCGCTCGCCTTTCGAGCTCGTATATCCAACGGTTCCGTCTTCGTAGGTGCGGGTGCGTTTCTCATTGCCCGAAAGTGTTTCTGCTACGCCCATATTTATACCTGCGCGGACTGCGTCCGGGATCGGCATAGCCTCTCCCATCTGCTCAGCGATCTCATCCGGATTATTGGGGCCAGCGAGCCTTGCTTTGTCTTGGGCCTCCTCTTGGAAGTATCGTTCAGTCTGCTCCATTTGGAAACGGGCAAACATCGCGGCCTGCATATCTTGCCGATCTTGATCCTCGGCAGACACGGTGAAGGGCTTATTGACGAGCACGTCGATCTCCGGTCGCCAATCCTTCGGTGGATCTTCGGTGGGCTGAATGTAGCGAGGCGGTTGAGGTGGCGGTGGTGGCGGGGGTGGCGGCGGTTTTTCTCCGACGGGGCCGCCTCCTTCGATTTGACGGGCTTTGTCGGCTTGGGTCTGTTGGGCCATGCTCAACTTCATCGCCTCGTCGGAGTTCATCCCGAGGTAATCCCAGCAGTTGACGCCGTCGTTGCCGCAGAAGGCGTAGAGGTTGATGCCACCCTGTTCCTCAATGGGATCGCGGTTGATGAAGCGGCCGAGGCGGGGGTGATAGTAGCGGAGGCCGTAGTAGACCAGCCCGCCCTCTGCGCTGCTGTCACGATCCGTGAACTTGGTGCTGATGCCGAAGGGGTTCACCAAAGCGGCGCCGCCGAGAGCCTGCAGTACCTGACCGAAGGGATCGTAACGGTAGGCGGCGGCGATGGCACCGTTGGCATCGTAGAGGCCGATCACGTTGTAGGATCCGTCGTAGATAGGGTAGTAACGGTTGCCACCCGAGCTGATGCAGAGGAGTCCGCCGACGCCGCCGGCGGCTTGGAGACCGCCCGAGGCATCGAGGCCCCAAGTGTAAGTACGCTGCAGGGCGAAGGTGGAGCTGTCGATCTCCGCGATCAGGTTCCAGCCGTCGTACACGAAGCGGATCTCCGCGTTGGTGCCGACTTTCTTGGCGATGCGGCGGCCGAGGTAGTCGTACTTGAAGGTGGTCGTCGTGCCGGCCTGGGTGACCGAAGCGAGCCGGTTCTCGGCGTCGTAGGTGTAAGCGCGTGTGCCGTCGGAGGTGAGGTTTCCGGCGAGGTCGTAGTAGAGCGCGGCAATGCCGGGGGCGGCAGCATATTGGTTGAGGCCATTCGGCGTATACGCTCCGGACTGGTCGAGCGTGCGGTTGCCGATGGGGTCATAGGCATAACCGCGGTAGGCGCTGGGCACTGCCGCGCCCTTGTCCCAAGTGGCGGTGAGGTCGTACTGGCCGGCGGTGCCAACCTCGCGGCGATCCGTGTAGGTGAACTCGTTGTAGAGACCAGCGGAGCGGCCGAGAGCCGTCATCAGGTTGGTGCCGGCGGTGCGTTCCGTGCTGCGCAGGCCCGCGGTGTTGTACCCGAGTTGGGCATTGACCACGGTCGCCATGGACGCACCCCAGACATGCTGCACGCCCGAGAGGCGGTTGCTGGCGGTTTCGTAGGTGTAGATGCGGCAGTAGTTGGTGGCGGTGCCCACCCACTGCGTGACCGAACCGACCAGATTAGAATTCGCCGCGTACGCGTAGTCGAAGGGCTGGGGAGCAGCGGAGCTAGTGACCTTGTTGAGCCGCAGGAAATCGTCGTAGCCATAGGAAACAAGGTAATCGGTGGCCGCGCCGTACTGCACGGAGCCATCGGCGCCGTTGCGGCGACCGGCCGTGCTGTACTGGTAGGTGTAGGTCAAGGCACGGGTGCCGTAGAAGCCAGAGGGGAGCGTTTCGGACAGCAGGCGCGTGCTCTTGTTCTGAAGCTCGGCGTCGACGGCGTCGTTGGTCCACGCCTCGTTGTAGGCGAAGGAGCGCGTACCGGCGGCGTCGGTCACTGTCTTGATCTTGCCGCTGCGGTGGTAGGTGTAGGCGAGGTTGGTCGTGGCGGCGACACCGGCGGACACCGAATAACTGACCGAGCGCAACTGGCCGTTGAAGGCGGCGGAGCCGGCGTAGGTCGAATCGAAGTAGCCGTAGGTTGTCACCACTGAGCGGGCATCGGTGCGGGTGAGCACGCGACCGGCGGCGTCATAGGTGTAGTTGGTCGCCTTGTTGTCGGCGTCGGTCTTGGTCTTGAGTAGACCGGTGTAGGAGTCGAGCGTCCACGTGGTCTTGTCGCCGTCGGCGGCGAAACCGGCCGGGAGCCCAGTGCCCGTCCACGTGCCAGAGCGATAGGTCTGCATCTCGGTGCGGTGCCCCTGCTCGTCGTAGAGGTACTTCACGGGATTGACGGTGTTGCCCCACGCGTGGGTGAGGTTGCCCATGGCGTCGTACTGGCAATAGGACTCCTTGGGGTTGGCGGCCGTATGGTCGGGGGCCCGAGTGTAGTTCTGGCGCCCTGCCGAATCGTAGCCGAAGGCGACGGTCTTGCTGTCAGGCGTGGTGGCGCTGGCGACCAAGGTCGTGGTCTGGTTGCCGCTGCCGTCCACATAGGTGGTGGAGGTAAGGCCGATGCGTGGGTCGTTGGCGGCGGTGACGCGGCCGAGACCGTCATACGTGAGATCGGTAAGGTGGCCCTGGGGGTTGGTCGATTCCATGACTTGGCCGTTGAGCGCACGCTGGACCATCGCCTGGGTAGTGCCCGAGGTGAGGGTCGTGGTCGTGACCTGGCGGGCCGAACGATCGATCACGGCGAAGGATTGGGTGACGTTGCGGTCGAAGTCGAACGCATAGCTGTGGGCCGCGAGTGCAGCGCTCAAGCCGCTCACCTGCGTGTAGGTCTCCGCGGCGTAGCGGCCGACGGACGCCTTGGTGCCCTCGTACGGGTAGACCTTCACGGCCTCGTAGCGGTACCAGGCATTGCCGGAATGCAGCGGTGTGCTGGTGCCGAGGCGGTTGAAGGCGGTCCTTTCTTCGTATTTGAAGGAGTACTCCTTCACGTCGGCATCGCTGCCGAGGTCGATGGCGCCGTTGTTGTTGGCGTCGGCGGCCTCGCGTAGGAGGCGGCCGTAGGAGTCGTAGGCGAAGAGACGGTCGGGGCCGAGCTTGGTGCCTGTGACGGTGCCCGAGGTGACGCTCTTCTTGGTGATTTGACCGGAGGCATTGTACGTGGGCGTGGAGACGACCAAGGTGCCGTTCCAGCCGGTGGTGGTAGTCGAGACCTCGCGGCCGAGCCAGTCGACCTCGAGCACCGAGTAGGAACTCGGCGTCACACCGGTCATCGTGGTGGTGGTGACGAGGTTGCCGGAGGCGTTGTAGAAATACGTGCTGGCCGAGTCGGCCACGGCGGTGCCGTAGGAACTCTTGATGCGACCATCCTGGAAATACTCCGTGACGATGGTGCCGCCGGCGGGCGTGGTGACGGTGGCCTTGGTGCGGTTGTCGTAGACGGTGGCGGTCGTGTAGCCGCCGGGCTGGGTGGTGGTCTTGATGCGGCCGGCGGTGTCGTAGGTGCGGGTCGTCACGAGCACCTTGGGGGTGTCCGGGCTGCTGATGGTCTCGGAGAGGAGTTGGCCGAAGGCGTCGTAGCCGTAGGTCGTGGTGCGAGCGGGCACGAAGTCGCCCCCGGAGACGGAGCCGGCACTGGCGCGAGTGACGGTGGCGATCCGACCGTAGTCGTCGTACGTGGTGGTGACGAGGACACCGGTCTCGTCACGCTCGGTGACCTTTTTGAAGCCGGCGTAGGTAGCCTCGTAGAGAATCCGTCCGGAAGTGCTGCCATCGGCGGCGATGGGCTGGTCGGCCTTCCTGAGGAGGAGGCCGCTCAAATCGTACTGGGAGTAGGTGCTCGCGAGCAGCGCGAAGGCGCTGCCGCCCTGATAGACGTAGGTGGCGTCACGCAACGAGCGGCCCTGCGCATCGAGGATGCGCTCGGTAATAAGCGCTTTGCCGGACTCCATCGTGAGCGGGGAGACGGCGACCCCGCGATAGGCGGTGAAGTCGGTGCCGGTCTTGCCGGAAAGTTCGGCGATCAGGAGATGGGGACCGTTGGCGTTGGCCGTCCACGTGTCGGCGGCGAGGGTGCCGCGTTGGTAGGCGTAGGCGAGCTTGGAGCCGTCGGGCTTGATGGAGGCGGCGGGACGCCCGCGGAAATTGAGGTCGGCCACGCGGGAGCTGTAGGCGATGTTGGTCGTCGTGAGCGAAACGGAGGCGCTGGCGGATTCGACGACGGTGGTGATCTCGGTCTCCAGGCCGTTGAGCGAGCCGAGCGTGTAGGTGTAGGAGCGCTGGCCGATCGTCGTGGTGCCCTGCTTGGTGATGGCGGTGCTGACGAGCGTCTTGGCGCCTTCGAGGGCGTCGATGTAGGTATAAGCCGTCACAAGGTCGGTAGGACGGGCGGCGGCCTCCAGGTCCGGGGCACTGGTGTCGCCGAAGGAGGTGCGGGTTTCCCGCGGTTGGCCGAGGGCGCCGAGGGGCTGAGTGCCCATATTGGAGGGTTTCTCGTTGGAGATCCAGATGTGGTAGAACTCGGTGGCGGTGCCGCCACCAGTGGCGTTGTGGCGCAGGTCTCTCCTGCTGCTGCGCGCTACGTCGAGGACCCCGTCGCTGCCCGCGCCGCGGTACGCGTCGCAGGGGCCCTGGAGAAATTGATCACCATTGCTATACCAGGCGCCCTCCTTGTAGAGCAAGGCACCGGAGCCGTCGGCGTTGGCGTAGGCCCTTTTGGTGAGGGTGATGCCGGTGAAGGCACTGAAATTGTGTCCGCCGGTCCCGTACCAAGACTCCTGCTGTTCGGCGTAATAATCGTATTTGACCTGGCCCGGCAACGGGGCGCCGGGCCGGTGCCACGGCCAGTGCTTTACCGTGATCGGGAACTTCCAGCGATTGATGTAGTAGACGATCGTGCCACCGCCGGGGAGGCCCATGTCGTACTGCGCACTCCCGATGAGTTGTTTCCCCCCGGAGGACTCCCAGCAATAGGCCATGACCTCTTCGCCGACCACACGGCGCAGCCAATTCCGGGCGGCCGCATTGTCGATCTGGTAGCGGGCCGTGGGCTGGCCGGCCGGCAGATCGTAGTAGGTGCCGGACTTGGTGAACGAACTGCCGGCGTAGAAGCGCGCGACCTGATGGTGGAGCAGACGCTGGATATCGACGAGGCCGGCTGGTACGAGCATTTGGGCGCGGGTGCCGTTCTCGATCCACCACTGGGTGGCCGGGCCGGCTCGCAACAGAAACCGAGGATTTCCGCAGCCAGTGAGGTAATCGCTGGAATCGATCACGACGGTTCCGGCAGAGCGACCATTGGCATCGGCGCCGAGACCGAGGAAGATGGGTTTCGCCTCGCCCAGCTCGGAGGTATCACAGAGCGCAAACGGGACCGCCGTGCGCAGGCTCGCGCGGATCGTGAAACTCGAACCCGCCTCGGCCTTCGAGATCTGGTCGACGAACTTCTCGTTGATGACCAGTTCGGTATCGGCCCGGTAGCGCGCCGAGGGGTCTTCGCGCAGCGACACGAAGAAATTCGAGATGGAGGTGCTGCAGCTGAGGACCTCCACCGGGTAGGCTCGATCAAGTTCCAGACTCACGCGCCGACCAAAGGATTCGTAGCCTCCCTCGCCGTTGTCGGGCAACGCCCAGGTGCCGGAGGCACCGCCGAAAGTGAAGAGCAACTCGCCACCGTTGACCCGCAACTTCACCGAACCCGCGCCGAGGGCGCGGACATTGAGCACGGCCGTGCGGCTCGGGGCGCCGCCCAAGGCCAGGCCCGCAATCGCGATATCCGAGAGCGGTGTGGTGTCGGCCGGGCTGGCTTCGCCCAGAATCGAGGCGGAAAAGGCCGAGTTGTTGCCGGAGGTGTCTTTGGCCCGGACCTTGTAGAGGAAGAGCGAACCTTCGTCCAAACCGGAGTGCGTCCAGGACACGCTCGTGCTCGTGCCCAGCAGCACGTTGCGCGAGGCATCGTAGATCTCGTAGGTGGGCGCCTGCCCGGAATTGTCCGTACTGGGCGTCCATGTCAGGTTGATGGCTGAAGACGACGAAGAGGACGGTGTCAGGCCCGTGGGCACGGAAGGCGGCGTGGTGTCGCTCCCCGCCGCCGCGGTCATGACCGGCAAGGCCGTGCTCCAGTCCGACCAGTTGCCGGCTGCGTCGCGAGCCCGTACCGTCATCGAATAGGTGTTACCGGGCGCCAGGCCGGTCACCGCGGTCGAGGTCCCGGCCACCGTGCCCAGACTGGTGGTGCCCGAACGGACCTCGTACCCAGTGACGCCGACATTGTCGGTGGCGGCAGACCAGGAGAGGTTGAACGATGTCGTGGTTACCGACGAACTCGCCAGACCTGCCGGCACGGTTGGCGCTTGGTTGTCCGCCGGTGCGGCGGTGGTGACCGAGAGGGGCGAACTTTGGGCGGACCAGTTGCCCGCGGCGTCGCGCGCCCGCACGGTCATCGAATAGGCCGTGCTCGCCGCAAGGCCCGTCACGCTGAACGAGGTCGTGGTGGGGGTGCCGATGGAAGAGCCGTTGCGGAAGACTTCGTAACCGGTCACGCCCGTGTTGTCCGTCGAAGCCGTCCACGCGAGCGTGAACGAGGTTTGCGTGATGTTGGAACTGGCCAGGCCGGTGGGAACCGTCGGCGCCTGGCCGTCGGCGATGGTGACGACGCAGGTGGCGGTGGCGACGGTCGTCATGGACCCGCTCGCATTGTCCCAACCTTGGATCTGGTAGGTCATTTGCGGCGCGGTGGCACCGGGCTCCTGCAGGGTGTGCGAAACCGTGAGCACTCCGGGCGGCCCGCCGTTGCCGTTGGCGCCCCACACGCTGCCGTTGCGCAGGATGTAGACATAGACCTGTGACGAGCCGTAGCGGCTGGTGTACGTACCACCGACATTGTACTGCGCGCCCGCCTGCGCCGTGCCCGCCGGCTGCGGGCTCCAGTTCAGCGATTGGCCGGAGACGGAACCGACAAGACCCAACAATAATGCGACAAGGAAAGTTTTCATAGCCGGTTCTGGTCAGAGGCCGAGGGCGGCGAGTTTGGTTTCGAGCGACTCCGTGCCGTGGATATCCCGGATCACGCCCTGCGCATCGGCGAGAATGACCAGTGGCAACTGATCAAGCCCGAGCCGTCGGGCGACCGGTCCGTCCGCGCCCTCGATGACCTGCGCACCCGGGAAGGCGCCGCGCTCCGCCGCCGCGGCGGTGTCGGTGTCGAGGTTGATCCCGATCCAAAGCGCCTCGCTGGTCTTGCGCTGGCCCAGAAAGTTCGCGAGGGCGACGCTCTCCGGGCTCCAGCTCGCCCAAGTGTAGAGCACCACGGGCTTGTCCAAGCCGGCCAACTGTCCCGCCACGGCGGAGTCGGCCAATACCTCGGCCAGCCGCCGTCCAGGCAACGCCAGCAAGGTCAGTCGCAGCCGGGCACTGCGTTTGACGGCTTCGGGCGCCTTCGAGTCGGCGAGTTCGCGCAGGATTTCAGTCGCGCGTTTGTCGGGATTCCAGCCGGCGACCGTGAGCAACGTCTCGTAGCCCTGCGGCTGTCGGGGGAATTCCGCGATGAGTTGGCGAGCCCCGGCCTCGATCCGCGCCGGAAGTTCGCTTTGCTGCTTCGACTGCGCCACCGCCTGGTGGAAATACCAGTACCCGGAAACCTCCGCCCGGTCGGCCTCGGACAATGTCGCATCGCCGCGAATCGCCGTCGCCACCCGTTGGAAACGCTCCTCCGCCTCGGTCTCGCGGTTCCCAGCGGCCTCGAGAAGCGCCATCACCTCCATCTTTCGCGCCCGCGCCGCGTCGGGCGCCTCCGGGTGTGCCTCGTAGAAGCGCTTCGCCGCATCGGCTCGATCCAGCGCGCCCTTCGCGCCGTGCCGCTCCGGCGAGAAATCGGCCTGAAGCTGCGTCCACTCCGCCGCGCCCTCGTCGCGCTCGGGCGCTCGCTCCTTGTCGGGCTCAGCCCGAGCC
>JAEXPL010000125.1 GCA_023446865.1 Verrucomicrobiota bacterium
AGATGGTGCTCAACTTCCTGGCCGGCGGCGCGGGCATCAACGTGCTCGCGCGTCAGGCCGGGCTGCCGATCAAGGTGATCGACGCCGGCGTGGCGGCCGAGCTGCCCGACCATCCCGACCTGATCAAACGCAAGGTCCGCCTCGGCACGCGCAACGCGTTGCACGAGCCCGCGCTCACGCCCGCCGAGGTCGAGCGGTGCCTGGAGGCCGGCGCTGCCGTTGTGCGCGAGCTGGCGGAGAAGCACGGCACCAACGCCATCCTGCCCGGCGAACTCGGTATCGGAAACTCGGCTTCGGCGGCGCTGCTCTACAGCGCGTTCACCGGCCGGCCGATCGCGGAGTGCACGGGCCGCGGCGCCGGGCACGACGATGCCGGGCTGGCGCGCAAGATCGGCATCCTCGAGCGCGTGCAGGTGAAACACGGCGCCATCCGCGAACCGCTCGCCGCGCTGGCGGCTTTCGGCGGCTGCGAGATCACGATGATGGCCGGTGCGATGCTCGAGGCCGCGAGCCGCCGGATGCTCGTGATGGTCGACGGCTTCATCAGCACCTCGTCGGCGTTGGCGGCGGCGCGGTTGGCGCCGGCGGCGAGCGACTACTTCATCTTCGCGCACGCCTCCGGCGATGGCCCGCACCGCATCGCGGTGCAGGCGCTGGGCGGCAAGCCGCTGCTCGATCTGGGCATGAAGCTCGGCGAGGGCACGGGCGCCGCGATGGCGTGGCCGGTCGTGCGCGCGTCCGTGGCGTTCTTGGACGAAATGGCGACGTTCGAGTCGGCCGGCGTGAGCGAGCGCACAAAGGAGCCGGCGAAGTGAACGCGCTCCGCAACGAACTGCGCACGTTGGCGGGGGCGGTGTTGTTCTTCACGCGGCTGCCGCTGCCGGCGCGGCTCGGCGTCGAGGCGGCGGATCTGCGGCGGGCGATCACGTACTTCCCGTTGTGCGGCGCGCTCGTGGGCGGCTTGGCGGCGCTCGACTGGTGGTTGGCGGCGCTGGCGTTTCCGGCCGCAGTCGCGACCGGGCTGGCGGTGGTCGTGGGTGTGGTGCTGACCGGCGCGATGCACGAGGACGGCTGGGCCGACGTGTGCGACGGCTTCGGCGGCGGGCACACGAAGGAGCGGGTGCTTGCGATCATGAAGGACTCGCACGTCGGCGCGTACGGCGTGATCGGACTGGTGCTCATGCTCGGGCTGAAGTGGCAGACGCTGACGGCGCTGCCCGGCGCGCTCGTGCCGGCGGTGCTGGTGGCGGGGCATGCGCTCAGTCGCGGGATGGCGGCGACGGTGATGGCGACGCTCGACTATGCACGACCGGAGGGGCCGTCGAAGGCGCGCGCGCTGGTCGTGCGGCTGGGCGGCTGGCGGCTGCTTTTTGTGCTCGCGACCGCTCTGGCGCCGCTCGCGTTGCTGCCCGGCCAGGCGTGGTGGGGCGTGGGGGCGTTGGTTGTGGTGCGGGTGGTGTTGGCGCGCTGGTTCAGGTCGAGGATCGGTGGCTACACCGGCGACTGCCTCGGCGCGGCGCAACAGCTCGCGGAACTCGTTTTCTATCTCGTGGTGCTGGGGGTGGTGCGATGAACGGCACGATTTCCGGAGTGTGCCACAGAGGGCACGGAGGCGGAGGAGGGCACGGAGCGTCCGTCGCGACGGGGTGTGAGCGCTTACGCCTCCGCGCAGACGGCCGGTTGGGAGAGGACCGGAGCGGTCGAAATTCTTACGAATTTCGCTACGAGGAAGGGCAATCCTCCGCGTGCAGCGGCGTCCAACTGCGGCCTAAGTTTTCGGGGCGGCTGGCGGATGCTGCGGAGCGGAAGTCGAAACGCTCACGCGTTTCGCTACGGGAGGAGGAGCGAAGTCTTCACGAGCTTCCTAACGGGCGGAGGGTGGGCGCATGAACGGACTGCTGATTCGGCACACGCGCGTGGCGATTCCGCCGGGGCTCTGCTACGGGCGGACGAACGTGCCGCTGGCGGAGACTTTCGACGCCGAAGCGGCGGCGGTACGCGCGAGCCTGCCGTGGACGCCGCTGGCGGTGTGGTCGAGCCCGGCGGAGCGTTGCCGGCGACTGGCGGCGCGGTTGACCGCGGGCGAGGTGCGGATCGAGCCGCGGTTGGCCGAGCTCGACATGGGCGAGTGGGACGGCCGCAGGTGGGACGATCTCTCGGGGCCGGTGCACGAGGCGTGGACGGCCGATCCGTGGCGGACGCGGCCGCCCGGCGGCGAGTCGGCGGAGGATCTGGTGGCGCGGGTCGGCGCGTTGCGCGCCGAGGTGATGGCGGCGCGGCCGGAGCGGCTGGTGCTGGTGACGCATGCCGGGGTGATCCGGGCGTGGCGCAGCATCGGCGAAGGGCGGTCGCTGGCGGAGCTGTTCGCGGAGCCGGTCGGCTTCGGCTCGCTCACGCGGTTGGCGCGGTGAGGGCGGTGTTCCGCGAACGGTCGGCCTCTGCGTGGGGTGGGAACGTTGCGGTACGGCGGTGTGGTGGAGACGGCGGGTTCGCGACCAGGCCCTCGATACGGGCAGGAACCCGAGTGAGGCCAAGTCGCCTGCGGCCGGCTGCGGGCGGTGGGCAAGCCCGACGACGTTCTCACTCCGAATCTGTTCTCCCAAGTCTTCGGCGTGCGGGCCCGCACCGCGCCCGGGACTCATCCTCGAGCTGCCATGAGAACCATCTTCAAGCCGCTCACCGAAACCGACGAAGTGCTCGAGTCCGCCCACCGCGCCGCGATGCAGGAGAAACAGCGGGAGATTCATGCGCTCATCGCGGCGGCGAAGGAGAAGCGCGGGTTGGTGATCGTCCACACCGGCAACGGCAAGGGGAAGAGCACGGCGGCCTTCGGCCTGGTCACCCGCATGCTCGGCCACGGGAAACGCTGCGTGGTCGTGCAGTTCATCAAGTCGGGTCACGCCGCCACCGAGCGCAACCTGTGCTGCCACCTGCCGCACTGGCACCGGTGCGGCGAGGGCTTCACCTGGGACACGCAGGACCGCGCGGGCGACACCGAGGCCGTGCACACTGGCTGGCAGATCGCGCTCAATGCGATGCAGGACCCCGAGGTGAGCCTGGTCGTCCTCGACGAGCTCAACATCGCGCTGGCCTTCGACTACCTGCCGGTCGACGAGGTGCTCGCGGCATTGCGTGAGCGGCAGCCGCACCAGCATGTGGTCTTCACCGGGCGCGACGCGCCGGCCGAGCTGATCGAGCAGGCCGACCTCGTGACCGAGATGCGCGAGATCAAGCACCCCTTCCGCGCCGGCATCCAGGCGCAGGCCGGGATCGAGTTCTGATCATGCAGTCCGCGAGTAGGTCCAGTCTCCGACTGGACGCCGGAACTCGTGAGCCAGCGGTCACGGCTGGAGTCGGAGGTGTCCGGTCGGAGACCGGACCCACCGGGAGTGCATGCCGGCCGGCGGTTTCACCATCGGAGGAACGATGTTCGCTCGTGGATTTGCGGCGACCGAATGATCGCGGCTGAGCCAAGGGCTCGGACCAGAGGTGTCCGGATCGGTGGAGTCACGAAACCGTGGTGACATGCGAGACTTGGTCGGGTGGTGTCCGCCAGCGCCGCAGGGGGTATCGCGGGCGAGGGCGGGAGAAGGGTGCGTTGCGCCTGGGGTTCATACCCTAGGAGCCCTTTCGGGCGGAAAAATGCGCGCTAGCCAGGGGCGGGCCGAATCGCCAGCAGGTGGCGCACTCACATGAAACACCGCATCTACCCGATCCTCGGTGGCACCTTTTTCGCGCTGGCTCTCGGCCTCCACGCCCAGACCGCGATCACGGGTGTGACCACTCAGATCACGGCGGCCCCGTCTTCGACCAGCGAGGGCGTCACGTTCAGCAACGACGTCGCCGCGATCACCCGGTTCACCACCGCGACCACCACCTACCAGTACAGCGGGCTGGCCGACGCCGCCTTCGTGCGCCGGAACACCGTCAACGGCAACCGTTCCTCGGTCTGGTACGTCGGCAGCGGCACCAACTACTCCGGCGTGCACGAGACGAACTACGCCGACCTGCTGCTCGGCAACAACCTCTAC
>JAEXPL010000156.1 GCA_023446865.1 Verrucomicrobiota bacterium
AGGCCATGCTGCGCTACTTCATCAAGAAGGTGCAGAACAACTCGAAGATGATCCCGCCGCGCGTCGTCGTCGCCATCCCCTCCGGCATCACCGAGGTCGAGAAGCGCGCCGTCAAGGAAAGCGCCATCCACGCCGGCGCCCGCGAGGTCCTCCTGCTCGAGGAGCCCATGGCCTCCGCCATCGGCGTCGGCCTGCCCGTCGAGGAGCCCGCCGCCAACATGATCGTCGACATCGGCGGCGGCACCACCGAGGTCGCCATCATCTCCCTTGCCGGTATCGTGTTTTCAAAGTCAATCCGGGTCGCCGGCGACGAGCTCGACAGCGCGATCATCAGCTACATGAAGCGCGCGTACAATCTCCTCATCGGCGAGCGCACGGCGGAGGAGATCAAGATCAAGGTCGGCTCCGCCTACCCGCTCGACGACGAGCTCACCCTCGAGGTCAAGGGCCGCGACTCCGTCGCCGGCCTGCCCAAGACCATCCACATCACCTCGCAGGAGATCCGCGAGGCCCTCGCCGACACCGTCGCCTCGATCGTCGACGCCGTGCGCAACGCCCTCGAGCGCTGCCCCCCGGAGCTCTCCGCCGACCTCGTCGACCGCGGCTTCGTCCTCGCCGGCGGCGGCGCGCTCCTGCGCGGCATCGATCGCCTGCTCTCCGAACGCACCGGCCTGCCCGTGATCATCGCCGACGACCCGCTCAGCGCTGTGGCCAACGGCACCGGTGCCGTCCTCGAGGATCTCAGCTGGCTGCTCGGCCGGCTCACCGGCGAGCGTAGCGGCTGAGGCGCCACCCGTCCGGCGAATCCGGAATCTCAAATCTCGAGTCTGAGATTCGCTCACCGCCGTGTCGCCCCTGCAATTCATCCGCCAGCGGCCCTTCGCCGTCCTCGGGATCGTCGCGCTGCTCTGGCTGCTGCTGCCCGTCGCCGCCAAGCGGCTCGCGCGCGTGAGCCTCTTCGAGTTCGGCGCCCCGGCCGATTTCGCCGCCTCCTACGCCCGCGACCTCCAGCAGTTCTGGTCCCTGCGCACCCGCTCCACCAAGGAGCTGATGGAGACCGCCCGCGACCTCGCGAACCTCAACGCCAGCTACGAGGCGCGCATCCAGGAGAACGAGACACTGCGCGAGGAGCTCCAGCGCCTGCAGGACATCCTCCGCCTGCCCTCCAACCCGGAGTACCGCACGGAGATCGCCCGCGTCGTGCGCCGCGACTTCTCCACCTGGTCGCAGCGCCTCGTCATCCGCAAGGGCCGCAACGCCGGCCTCCCCGTCGGCGCCCCCGTCATCTTCAACGGCGGCGTCGTCGGCCGCGTCGCCGAGGTCTACGCCTACACCGCGATCGTCGACCTCGTCAGCAGCCCGTCGCTGCGCATCGCGGCCACCGTCGACGGCGATTCGCGCCCGTTCAGCTTCCAGGGCGGTCCCAACCCGCCCTTCGCGCAGGCCCGCGGCTCCGTCGAGTTCGTCCCGCTCGATGTCTACGCCCGCCCCGAGTCGCCCAAGCGCCTCGTCACCGCCGGCCTCGGCGGCGTGTTCCCCGCCGGCATCGTGATCGGGTACATCCAGAATCTGGAGCTCGACACCAACGGCCTGTTCAAGAGCGGCACCGTGCTGCTCGACCCGCGCCTCAACGAGCTCCACGAGGTCGCCGTGCTCGTGCCGCTCAACCCCGAGCAGCTGTAGCCCGATGGACCCGCGCTGGATCGTCATCGTGCTCGCCAACGCGCTGCTCGCCTTCCTCGGCGGCCAGCTCAACCACTACCTCGCGCACCTGCCGGTGTCCGTGTTCCTCCTCGGCCTTTTCCTCCCGGTCGCCGGCCTTCGGCTACGCTTTCGGCCCGGACTGATCGCCGTCTTTCTCAGCGGTCTCGTCGCCGACGCCGCCCGGCCCGTCCCGTTCGGTTCCTCGGCGCTGCTGCTGGCGCTGCTGCTCACCTGCTGGCATGCGATCCGTTCGCGCCTGCCGCGCGAGGGAGCCGCGCCCGGGATCATCGGGGCGCTCGTCGCCAACCTCGTGCTGTTCTTCGCCCAGCCGCTGCTGCTCGGCACCGGCGTCTCCGGCACCGCCACGCTCGGCCGCATCCTCGTCGACTGCGCCGCCTCGCAGTTCGCCCTCGTCCTGCTCGCCCCGTGGTTCTTCGCGCTCCAGGAGCAGGCGCTGCTGCTCATGGGCGTGAATCTCGCCGAGGAGGCCCGCCAACCCGGCGGCGCCCTGTGACAGGCGCCCCGGCGGCGATGCATCACTCCTGCGCCGGCGTGTCGAATTCGACCTCGATGCCGCCGATCCACTTCGCCACGAGATTGTAGACGAAGGCGCCGAGCACGCCGCCGATGAAGCCGAAGACGGCGTAGATCACCGGCATCGCGATCGCCATGCCGAGGCCGAAACCGAGGCTGGCGGCCGCACCGCCCGCCCCACGCGCCGCGGCCGCCGCGCCGATGAACGAGAACAGGACAAAGAACGGGACAATCACGAGAGCCAGCAGTCCGTAGATGACGGCGAGCATCTTGCCGAGCTGGAGCGGGGCGATGGTCTTGAGACGAGTCCGGGTGATCATGGTGTCGAGGATGGTTGTTCGAGGATACGGATGCGAAAGAAACGGGGCACGGTCAGCGGCCATGCATCGCGGCGGCAAAGAAGATGCCGACCAGCATCAGGCCGCCCGCCAAGAGGAGCGTCAGGGAGGAAAAGACGAGGCCGAGGACGCCAAAGAGGCGCTTCCGCTCGCGCTGGCAGACCGAGACGATCCCGAGTGTGATCGCCACCAGGTCGGCACCGAAGAGCAGGATCGCGGCGACGCCGACGGCGGCCGCTCCCGGGTACTGCCCGCCGCGCGTGCCGTACCGCTGACTGAGGATGCCCGCCGTCACGAACACGGCAAGCAGCAGGAATCCGACGATCAGTGACAGGGCGAAGGAGGCGATGCCGAGGCGGGAATGTTTCTCTTCCATGGTCAGGGTGGGTGGTTGTGTGAGTCGGGAAAGTGGACAGTCCGCGCCTCATTCGGCGCGGTCGTACCCGCAGAAGCGGTAGGCCAGCCCGCACACCGCCACGGCGATGCCCGCGATGATGACGTGCTGGAAGGTGTAGCGGCGGATCCCCTCCGACTCCGCCCACGGGGCGAGAAGGAAGATCAGCCCGAGGATGACGACAAAGCACACCAACGCCGCCCAGTAGGTGGCCGGCGTGGCCTTGAGCTTTGCTCCGCAGCTGCGGCACCGGGTGCGAAAGGCGTTCACGCCCTGCCCCCATTCGACGAAGGAGATCGCGGTTTTCTGGCAATGAGGACACTTCTTCACGGCGGGAAAGCGGCGGGGTTTGCACGGCGCCCGGCCCTTCCGGTCGCCTCTTTCGCCACCACGCTACGAGGAGGCGTCCACGCGCGGCAAGCCGTCACTGCGACCGTGTTCCTTCCCCCGGTACTCTCACAACGAAACGTTCTTGCTTGAGGTAGGGCGAGGCGTCCCCGCCGAGCCGCGGCTCACCCGGCCTGCTCCGTCCAGGCTTCGCAGCCCCGAAGCATTTGTCGCCCGACGAAGCTTCAGCGAAGGCGGGAGGGTTCGCCCGACCCGGATACCTGCACCTTTTGCGCATGGCTGCCGAGGAATCTTGAGGATTGGGGTCCCCCGCCGCCGCTCCCGGCCGCGGGGACGGCGCGAAACACCGCCCGGGCGCAGATACGCCGCACTCACCCCTGCGCGGGCTGGCTCGCCACCGGCCGCACCGCAGCGCCCTCCAGATACAAAGTCTGCGTCGGGAACGCCATCGAGAGGCCGCGCGCCTCGATCGCGCGCATGAACGCGAGGTTGAGCCGCTGGCGGAGCGCCATGTGCCGGTGGAAGTCCGGATCCTTCACCACATAGATCACCTGGATGTCCATCGACGACGTATTGAAGTCGCGGAAATAGACGACGACCGAGGTCGGATCGATCTCCGGCTCGCTCGTGAGCAGCTTCCGGAGTTCCTCGACCAACCCTTCCATCTGCGCCGCGGTGGTGCTGTAGGTGAGACCGAGGAACTGCTCGACGCGGCGACCGGTGAAGCGCGAGAGGTTGTTGATGTTCTCCCCGGCCACGCTCTTGTTCGGGATGATGACGAGGCTGCGGTCGAGCTTGCGAATGCGCGTCGAGCGCAGGCCGATGTCCTCGACCACACCGGTGAGGGAGCCGATCTGCACGGTCTCGCCGATCTTGAACGGCTGGTCGATCGCGACCACGACCGAGCCGAAGATGTTTGCGATGGTGTCCTGCGCCGCGAGAGCGAAGGCCAAACCACCGATACCGAGACCGGCGAGGAAGGCCTTCACATCGGCACCGAGGCTCTGCGCGATCAGCAGCACGCCGAAGATGACGAAAACGACGACCAGCGTCTTCTTGATCCACGGCATGAAGGCCGCGATGCCCATCTGTTTCTGCGTCGCCACTTCCTGGGCATGGTCGAGCAGGGCGTTGAACGCCCGCAGCAACAGCCAGAAGATCGCGAGCGAGAACGCCACCGTGCTCGCGTAGCCGAGCGTGCGATCGCCCGTGTCCGAAAGCTTGAGCACCTTCAGCGCCATCACCGCGCCGGCCACCGAGATGAGCGTTGCCACCGGCGCTTCGAGCGCGTGGAACAGTTTGTCGTCGAGCGTCGTCTCCGTCTTCGCCGAGAAGCGCCGCAGCAGGCCGAAGAGCAGGGTCGTCACGACCTTCCGCAGCAGGAACGAGCCAACGAGAAACAGCGCCGCGATGCCGTAATGGGTGGGCGTGTTGCCGCTGGTCTTCACATCGAACAGCTCCAGAACCACGTCGACCATGTGCTCGACAAAATCCGGTGTGCGCGGGTCGGCAGCGCCGCTGGTCACGGCCGCGGCGGCTTGGGTGGAAAGAGTCGCGTGATCGGTGGCGGCCGGCGCAGCCGCGGGCTCCGGTGCAGCGGAGGCGGCCCCTTGGCCGAAGGACCACGCGGTCACGCCGAGGAACAAACCGAGGAAGATGAAGCGACGGACAAAATTCATGCGACGGGCGATGTGAGAAACACCCGCCCTGCTGTCAATCCCGGTGACGACCGTCGCTGGTCCCCAATGGCGGCACGCTCCATCGGTCGGTCCAGTCTCCGGCTGGACACCTCAAAGTGCGCTGCCACCGCCGACTGGCACGTCACGGGCCGGTCGATCCATGCACGCCATGCCAGCACACGTTGCAAGCGGCCGGTCGAAGACCGGCCCTACTTCTTGACCGCGATGACGCTGGCTCCGGAGCGTCGCTCCATCTCGCCGAGCGAGCGACCAGTCCCACAATTCCCGCGCAGAATCAGCCTCCCGGAACGATCAAACCCGCCGGGGCCATGCGGCTCCCGGCGGGGTAACCCAGACAAACACAAGTGGTGTTCCGTAGCGGAAGCGCGTCGCCTCCGCTGTTTGCGGCAGAGCTCAGGCCACGGTGATCTTGCGCGGCTTGAGCGCCTCGGCTTTCGGCAGTGTCACGCGCAGCACACCGTCGCGCAGCTCGGCGTGAACCTTGTCGGCGTCGAAGGTGTTGTCGTGCGCCAACGTGAGGCTGAAGTCGGCCAGCGGCGTCTCGCGGTAGAGTTGCGTCCAAGCCTCGGGCTTCTTCCACGTGCGGCGACCGACGATCGTCAGCTCGCCCTCATGGATGGTGAGTTCGAGTCCGTCCTTGGCCACGCCGGGCAGCCAGACCTCGAGACCAAAGGCATCGGGATTCTCTTTGATCTCGTAGCGTGGCGTGACGGCGGGAGCCTGGACGGCCGCGCCGGCTTCGGCCTCGTTGCGACGGGTGGACGGGAGCAGAGTGCTGATGAGAGACATGATGAATTCCTCCTGAGAAAAGGTTTCGAGTTTCGGGTTTCTGGTTTCGGTCCGGGTGCCGCGCTCACTTCACCTCGACAGTGACCTTGCGGGGCTTGGCCTCCTCGCGTTTCGGCAGCGTGACGGTCAGCACGCCGTTCTCGTAGGCCGCGGCGATCTTGTCGGCCTGCACAGCCTCGGGGATGGTGATCGAGCGGGAGAACTCCACGGCCTCGCCGGTCTTGCCGTCGGCGGCGAAGGTCTTGCGCGAGCCCGAGATGGTGAGGAAGTCGTCGACAACCTCGACGTTGATGTCCTTGCGGTCGACGCCCGGCAGCTCGGCGCGCACGTAGGTGTTGTCCTTGTCCTCGAAGAGATCGACGGCGAAGCGGCCGGCGGTGTTCGCGGCCAGCTCGGGCGCGAGCGTGAACATCTCGCCGAGGGCGTTGCTGAAGAGCCGGTCGAACTCGCGCTCGAACGCGACCACCGGATTGCGTCCGGCGATTCCGTAGAGCGGAGCGAGGGCGGCGGCGGCGGGTTGGTGATAGCGAACGATCTTCATGGCGTTGCCTTTCTGTTTTGAGTTTCGGGTTTCGAGTTTCGCGTTGGCGAAAGTGGTTGTTGAACTGCGCACCAAGGTTGCAGGTGCGGTGCCGGCCCCGTCCGATGCGCTTGTTGTTGGCGGCCAAGCAACTTCCGCCGATCCGCCGGGCCCCGGGTGCGCCACCCTGTCCGCCTGGGAAAAAACGCCGCGCGCAAATCCGACTCGGTCGCCCAGCGGCTGGTCCGACCGCGCAGACACAGGCGCCCACCAGCGCCCGAAATCGACATCGCCGGCCATCGCGCCAGACTACCGGCATGAAACCTTGGCTCTGCCTTCTGTCCGTTTCCCTCGCGGTGCTCGGTCTCGGTGGTTGCAGCTCCGTCGAGTACGCGGTGAAGGAGAAGTTCGGCATCCACAAACGCGACATCCTCGTCGCCCGGGTGGGCGACGCGCGCGAGGCCCAGGGCGAGGCGCGGCAGCAGTTCAAGAGCGCGCTCGAACAGTTCATCGCGCTCACCGGCACGGGTGGTGGCGCCCTCCAGGAGAAGTACGACAAGCTCTCTTCAGCCTACGAGCGCAGCGAAACCCGCGCCACGGCCGTGCGCGAACGGATCGACCAGGTCGAGACGGTCGCACGCGCGTTGTTCTCCGAGTGGAAGAGCGAACTGGGTCAGTACTCCGATCCGGAACTCCGGCGACTGAGCGAACAGGAACTTGCCGCCACCCAACGCCGCTACCAGGCGCTGATCGTCGTGATGAAACAGGCCGCGGCGCGGATGGACCCCGTGCTCGCCAAGTTCAAGGACCAGGTGCTCTTCCTGAAGCATAACCTCAACGCGCAGGTCGTCGCCCGGCTGGGCAACACCAACGCCCAGCTCCAAGGCGACATCTCCCGGCTCATCGCCGACATGGAGCGATCCATCCAGGAAGCCGACGATTTCTTGCGCGCGATGAAGACCGCCGGCAGCGAATGACGGGCGGCTACTCCACCGGATCTTCGCTCAGGACAAAGCGCAGATCGGCGAGGCTGAGGACCGTCGCGAGGTTTTCCTCCTGCACGATGCTGCGCGCCAGCTCGGCCTTCGCCTGCTGGAGCTTGCGGATCTTCTCCTCGATCGTGCCACGCGCGAGCAAGCGGTACGCGATCACGTGCTCGGTCTGGCCGATACGGTGCGTGCGGTCGATCGCCTGCGCCTCCACCGCCGGATTCCACCACGGGTCGTACAGCACGACATAGCTGGCGGCGGTGAGGTTCAGACCGGAGCCGGCGGCCTTCAGCGAGAGGAGGAAAACAGGCTCGCCCTGCTCGGACTGGAAGCGGTCGACCAGCTCCTGCCGGTTCTCCGTCTGGCCGGTGAGCATGAGGTGCCTGATGCCGCGAGCCGTGAGCTCCGCGGCGATCAGCTCCAGCATCGTGACGAACTGCGAGAACACCAGCACGCGGTGCCCTTCCTCGACGAGCGGTTCGAGCGTGTCGAGCAACGCCTCCAGTTTGGCGGAGCCGGTGTCGCCGGTCTTCGGTGACTGCGTGTCGTCGACGGTGACGGCGGGCGCGGTGGCGGAACCCTTCGCCGCGACTCTCGCGGCGGCCGCGGTCTTCTTATTCGCGCCGGTGCGCTTCGTCTTGCCCTCCTCGAAGCCGATGAGGCGCGGATCGCAGCAGATCTGGCGCAAGCGCAGCAGCGACTGGAGGATGTTGAAGCGTTGTTGGTCGAACTCGCGGTCGCTCTTCACCCCCAGAAGCATGGCGCGGGTGCGTTTCAGCTCGGCGTCGTAGAGGCGGCGCTGGGGGCCGTCGAGCTCGACGGCGAGATCCTCCTCGGTGCGCGGCGGGAGATCGGCGGCGACCTGGCCCTTCGTGCGGCGGAGCATGAAATGCTTCACGCGGCGCGCGAGGCGGGCACGGGCGGCGGCGGGATCCTCGCGGGCGTTGAAGGCGCGTTTGAACGAGGACTGCGTGCCGAGCAACCCGGGCATCGCGAACGCGAACAGGCTCCAGAGGTCGAGCGTGCGGTTCTCGATCGGCGTGCCGGTGAGCACGATCCGATGCGCAGCGCGCAGGTCGCGGGCGACGCGGGCCGTTTGCGACTGCGGGTTCTTGATGTTCTGGCCCTCGTCGAGGATCACGGCGTCCCACTTCTCGGCGCCGAGCTCCTTCGCAGCACGGCGAAGCTGCGCGTAGTTGGCGACCACGAGATTGGCCTCGGCCGGCACGGTGCCTCCGGTGAACGGCGCGGCGAGAAGCGAGGGCGCGAACTTCTTCGCCTCGAGCGACCAGTTGGGCACGACGCTCTTCGGGCAGACGACGAGCACGCGCAACGGCTTCGTCTTCTTTCCTGCGGCGACGCGTTGTGCGGCGAGGTGAAGCAGCCACGCGAGCGCCTGCACGGTCTTGCCCAAGCCCATGTCGTCGGCCAACACGCCGCCGAGCCCATTGGCGGAGAGGTGGGCGAGAAAATGAAAACCTTCCTTCTGATACGGACGCAGCTCCGCGACGAGGCCGGCGGGCACGGGCGGCTCGGCGATGGCGGTGAGCTGCGCGGCGCGTTCGCGGGCGCGGGCGGCGTGCTGCGTGGGCAGGAGGCCAGCGATGCGTTCGTCGGCGAGCTGGAGCGCGTGGAAGCGTTGTCTCTCGGAGCCGCCTTCGAGGGCGGCGGCATCGAGCCCGAGTTCGGCGAGCTTCGCGGTCTCCTCGGGCGAGAGCTCAAGTTCGAGACGGCGCCAGCCCTTGCCGGCGAGACGGACGAAGCGGCCCTTGGCCTTGAGGAGGAGCTTCAGCTCAGCCTCGGTGAGGGTCGTGTCCTCGGCGCGCACGGCGATCTCGAGGTCGAACCAGTCGATGCCGGAAGACTCGTCGCCGGACTTCACCGACACATCAACCCGCGCCCGGTCCGGCGCGCGGACAAGACCGGCGAGATCCGGGCTGCATTCGAGCTCCACGCCTTGGGCACGGGCGCGTTCGGCCCATTCGACGAACAGGTCCGGGAAGGTCTTGGCGCCGGCCGGGCGTTTCCAGACGTAGCTGGCGTAGTCGTGGGTGAGGCTGAACTCGGCGAGCAGCGGCACCGCAGCCTCTGCCCGATCGTGCTCGATTTCGCGGACGGGGCCGCCAGTTGCGGTATCGCGCAGCTTCTCCCAGCGCCCGTCGCTGCGGCGACGCTGGACGTGCGAGCCATCGGGTGAGACCGCGTGCAGCTCCACATGGAGCATCTCCGCGTAGGAGGCTCCGCGAAAGGTGCTGCCCTCGACCAGCGAGCAGACGAGGCGGGGCCGCAACACGATCACCTCAACCTCGGGCAGGGCGACGCCTTCGACGCGCACGCCGTCGCGGCGCAAGCGCTTGACGGCGGCCGGGGTGAGCAACGCCTCACGCGGCACCAGGACGGAACGAGGCTGGTGGCCCGGCAGCGGCGGCGGCAACTCGAAGACGGTGAGGCGAGAGAGAGAGAGCTCGGGGTTGCCCGGCAGGCGGAGCATCTCGGCGGGTGCGGGAGTACCGTCGGGTTCGACGAGATCGAAGACGATGTCGTCGGGGCGGTCGGGGAGCGGGCGCCCGAGCCAGCGCAGCGGCACGCGTTTCTCGGGATATGGATCGCCGGACTCGGCCACGATCAGGTGGCGCAACGTCGGCGCGAGCAGCAGCCAGCGGATGAGGTCGAGTGTGCGCGGCTCGTCGAGGCGCAGTGTCTGCGGTTCCGTATTGGTGAAGTAGTGCTGGCGGGTGCGGGCGAGCTGGACCTCCTGCAGGAGTGCGAGCGTGGCGGGATCGGCGCCGGCGGGGTTGGCGGCGAGGGTGGCGAACCACTCGCGGGCCTGGGCGCCCTTGGCCGGGCGCCAGGGCTCGGCTTCGTTGTCGCGATACTCCCACGTCAGCTTCGGCGTGGTCAGGCGCAAGCGGATCGCGCGCGGCAGCGGGACAGCGGGGCCTTCCGGAGCAGTTGAGGTCTGCACCGAGGCGAAGAGCTTCGTCCAATGTTCGATGGAGGCGCGGCGCTCGCGGTCGGCGATGCGTTCGCGCGCCGGCGCCACCTCCGTGACCGGGCGCATGAGCGGCGGCAGATCGCGGCCGAAGCGCTCGGCGAAGAGCGCGAGGTATTGCCAGAACTCCAACAGCGAAGCCGGCGCGGAGGCAGCGTCCCACCAATCCGCGAGCACCGGCTGGTAGCTGTGGTAGTAGCGGGCGGGATCGCCGAGTCCGAGACGCGCGAGGTCGTTCTCGAAAATGGAGCAACGCTGGCGGTTGCGGTTGATGAGCTGGGCGAGTTCGCGGACGAAGTTGCGCTCCTTCTTTTCGAGCCCGCGGCCATGGCGTTGCGCGAGGAGATCGAGCAGAGGCTGTTCGTCGGCGGGGGCGGCCGCCGTGGTGCGGGCAGGCGCTGCTTCGGAGCTCGGGGTTCCCGCACTGGCGATCAACCCGGGCGCGGTGCCAAGCGCGGCCATGGCCGCGGCGTAGGCGTGTTTGCAGTCGCCGCCGAGAGGGCAGGTGCAGTCGTTCACCCACTCGTCCGGTCCATGGTAAATCCACTGCACCTCGTAGAGGGCGGAGCCTTGAACGCCGGCCGCGAAAGCCGTCTCGCCCCCCTGGTCGCCGCAGGGCCCGAGACGAAGCACGCGGTGCTGGCGGAGGTACTGCATGCCGCGCTGGCGGTCGCGCTCGCCGAAGAGCCTCAGCGCCGTGTGCAGGTCGGCGCGCTGGCTGGCGGTGAGCGGAACGGAGGTGGACATTCGGGCGATGGGTTTGCGGCGGCGGACACGGGGTCGCAAGCGGGGAAAGGGCCGTGCCCGGCTGTGGGGCGCGTGGCGCCGCCGAGCGGGTCGCGTGCGCTGCGGTGTCAGGTTCTCTTCGCCGAGCGACCGCAGTACTGTGGGCTCCAGCACGGCTCCGCGCGAGTCTCCGGGAGATGTCCATACGTCCAGCACTGTATCTGCGTGTTTCCACCAACGAGCAAAAAGCCGACGCCCAGGAGGGCGCCATCCGCGACTATTGCGCCGCGGATGGCGCGTGGATCCGATGACGATCTTCCGGGATGAACTCTCCGGTGTGGCGCCGCCCCGCCCAGCTGGGAGTCGCTGCTGCACGCGGTGCGGCGCCGCAGGATCGACTGCATCGTCGTCTACAAGCTCGACCGCGTCGGGCTCTCGCTCGTACATCTGGCCATGATCCTCGACGAGCTGGGGCGACTGCACGTGCCGCTGGTGTGCGTGTCGCAGGGAATCGACACCAGCAACGACAACCCCGTCGGGCGATTGCAGCTAGGCATTTTGATGGCCGTGGCGGAGTTCGAGCGCAGTTTGATCCGCGAGCGCACCAAGGCCGGCCTGGTCGCCGCCCGGGCGCGCGGGGCCAAGATCGGGCGGCCGGAACGGGCCGCGAAGTACCGGGAGGAGATTCTGCGGCCGCGCGCCGAGGGCCTGTCGTATCACAAGATCGGGGAACGCTGCGGCCTCTCCGTCGGCGCCGTCCATCGCCTGGTCAAGCTCGCCGCCCTTCAATAACCTACCCCCGAAAAAGACGCCGCCTGACCCGAGCGGGACAGGCGGCCTTCGTCAGGTGACCGGTTGGTGAACGCTACTTCAACTTACGCAAAAGAATCACTCCTTTCGACAGGGGGCGGGCGTCTGCCTGAGTCAGCCCTATCGTGCCAATGGGACGCCATTCATCTCCACCGCTAATCCAGTCGTCGCGCGAATTCGCACGGCCTCGCTGTAGCACCAGTCGCATTCGTTTTCCTGCGTATGCCTCGGGTTCTTTGAGAACGACCCAGACATACACCTCGCACGCACCTGGTACTGCCTCCCCATCAATAAGTACTCCAAACATCAATTCGGCAGGACTCGCGACCTCATATGTCACGTCGATCCTCTTCGCGCCACTCCGACTGCTTTGGCACCCAGCGCAAAGCACCAAGGCGGAAAGCGCACACAATACCCATCGTTTCGGATTCATAGAGTGAATTGAGTTCTCAGCGGCGTTTGGCCCGTTCTGCTTCTTACTTTTCGCGTTTGGCGCGCTCAGCAGCCTTGCGAGCCGCTTTGCACCATAGGCCGACTCAGGAAATCATCCCGTCGGGTCGGTGTAGGTAAGCGGGTTGTTCTGGACATACGAGTACCGGTTGTAGCTCTGAAGGTCGCTGGGAACCTGCACTACGAGATCCGCCGACAGGAACCTTCCCAGCAGTGCGCCATAGATGCAGCCGTTCATGTGATCGGGCAGCTCTGGCGCGCCGTAGCCGGTCACTCGTAGCCGCGGGCCGCGGAAAAACCGGCGGCGCGATGCCTCACCGAGGTACGGTCGCGATCAGCGGAGAACCAAAAGCCGCGCCCGGCAGAACCGGGCACGGCATCGAAATCGGCTGAGGCGAACGGCTAAAGTGCGCCGGCAGCGCGGCGTTCGAACAGGAACTCGCCGGGCGTGGCGAGGCGCAGGCCGTAGACCTCGCGGCCGAGTTTCCCGTGGAAATCGGTCTCGTCGAGGGTGAGCAACCAATCCGCCCGGGCCGCGAGGGCGGTGATGACGACCGGCCGGTCCTTGGCCTTCGGGAAGAGCAACGGCTTGTCGAGGGCGAGGCTGGCGCGGATCAGCCGCACGCGGGGCGCGATCTCTG
>JAEXPL010000193.1 GCA_023446865.1 Verrucomicrobiota bacterium
GGCGCACGGCGTGAAGGTCATGTCGATGGGCCTGCTCATCACCGACGACACGCCGGTCGTCTGGCGCGGCCCGATGATCACCTCCGCGATCCGCAACTTCATCCAGAACGTCCTCTGGGGCGAGCTCGACGTGCTCGTGGTCGATTTGCCTCCAGGAACCGGCGACGCCCAGCTCACGCTCGCGCAGACGATCCCGCTCGACGGCGCCGTGATCGTGACGACCCCGCAGCTCGCCGCCACGCAGGTCGCCGCCCGAGGCGGCTCGATGTTCAACCAGGTGAACGTGCCGATCCTCGGTGTAGCGGAAAACATGAGCTGGTTCGAGGATGCCGCGGGCAACCGCGTGCCGCTCTTCGGCGAAGGCGGCGGCACGCAGACCGCGGCGCAGCTCGGCACGACGCTGCTCGGACAGATCCCGCTCTTCCAGGAGATCCGCGCGGCGGGCGACGCCGGCCGGCCGATCGTCGTTGCGCAACCGCAGCACCCGGCGGCGCTCGCCTACCAGGCGCTGGCCCGGGCCGTATACGCGAAACTCGGCTAGTGCACGGTGCCGCAAAACGGACAACCCAAGCTTTGACAGCCTCCCGAGTTGGCCTAGCATCGCCCTCGAAATGCAGCCCACCACCGAAGAGATCTTCGCGGCTTTGCGCACCTGTCGCGACCCGGAGATCCCCGTCAACCTGGTCGATCTCGGCTTGGTCTACGGGGTGGAAGTGGGCTCGCCGCAACCCGACGGGGCCGAAGTGCTGGTGAAAATGACGCTCACCTCCCCCTGTTGCCCGATGTCGCACAGCATCGTGGGCGAGATCCAGCGCAAGCTGCAGGCGTTGCCCGGAGTGCGCGCCGTGCGAATCGAGATCGTCTGGGAACCCGCTTGGCACCCGGGCCTGATCTCCACCGAGGGCCGCCGCCAGCTCCAACTCGCCTCCTGACTTTCGTCCCCGCATGAACGCCGCTCCGCGCAACACCGAGAACCGCGACTTCGTCAAGCAGTCGAGCCTCTATCAGGAGTTCCTCGCCGAGCGGGAGGAGATCCTGAAGCACAAGTGGCTCGAGTCCGAGCGCCTTGGCTACGACATCGGTTTCGAGCGCGCCCTGCTCGACTGGATCCGCAAGCACCGCGACAATTGGCGCGCCAGCCGCCGGCCCCAGACCGGCGCCGAAGCCGAGCGTCGCGCCGGCTGAGCCCCGCAGGTCGATTTCCTAAAAACACGAAGGCCGTCCCGCAGGACGGCCTTCGACGTTTCGAGGGACGAATTCCCCGGATTACTTGATCTCCTTGTGGACCGTGTGACGCTTGAGCGCGGGATTGTACTTCTTCTTCTCGATGCGCTCCGTGACGGTCTTCTTGTTGCGGAAGGTGAGATAGCGGGAGGGCTGTTTGCCCTCTTTACGGGCTTCGGTGCACTCCAAGGTGACGAGTTCTTGCGGCATGGGTGGATTGGTTGAAGGGGCGGAAGGAACCATCACGTCGCTCCCGCCGGCAAGATAAATCTGCACCAGCCCGGGAAACGGTTCCGCCCGCGACCCGGGCGGTCAACCGTCCTGCGGCTCGCGCGGACCGACCTTGCGCTCGATCAAGGGCAGCATCACCCCGCGCCGGAAGAGCGTCACCTGGCCGGTGCTCGACGAGACGACGATCGAAACGCAGTCGGTCTCCACCGAGATCGCCGCGGCCGCCGCGTGGCGCGAGCCGAGGCCGCTCGGCAGGGGATGGTCCCGGTCGGCGGCCTGCAACAGGCTGCCGGCGGAGCGGACCACGCCGTCGCCGCGGATGACGAAAGCACCGTCGAGCGACGAGAACTCCTTGATCGTCTCGTCCATGAACGGATTGAGGATGTTCTTGTCCTCGTCCTTGTACCCGAAAAACGGGTTCATCACGAGCGGCTTGGTCATCTTCTCGACCTTGGCCGTGTCGCCCACGACGAAGAGGCAGCCCACCGGCCGGCCCTCGCGGCCCTCGGCGGAGAGCTCGGTGGCGACGGCAAGCACGCGTTCGAGCACCTCGGGTTTCACATCGGGCGGCAGCAGGTCCGCCTGGCCGGAGAGCAACGCCTGGAACTCACGCTCCACGTCGACAACGACGATGGTGTCGAACTGGTTGCTGTCGGCAATGCCGCCCACGCAGCAGAGCCGGTCGTTGAACTTGAACCAGCCGCGCGACAGGCCCACGAGCATGGCGCTGCGCAACTGGGCGAAGCGGCCCGAGGAATAGGCCTTCACCTGGATGATCCGGGTGAAACGCTCCTGCAAGAGGTTGGCCTCGACGGCGTCGCTGGTGACCAGCGTGGTCGGGATCGCGGGAAACGGTTTCGAGAGCGCCGCGGTGCTGGTGCAGGTGTCGCCGAACAGGACCACGCCCTGGCAATCGGTGCCGCGGGCGATGCGCTCGGCATGCCGCAGGACGGTGCGGTTGATCCGACTGTGCTGCACCGCCACGGGTTTGGTGGCGATGCCGCCGAAGCCGACGCTGAGCTGGTGGAAGACGTCGCCGGCCGAGGCGGAGAACACGAGCCGCTCCACGAACTCGCGGTCCTTCACCAGCCGCGCGATCGTCGCCAGGACCTGGAGATAGTCGCGGGCACGCTCGTCGGCGAGCAGGAGGATGATGAGCTTGATGTTCTCGTCCTCCTTGAGCCCCTCGTAGCGGATGCCGGCCACGCTGCGCCCGACGGCGAGCAGGTAGCGACGCTTCATCCGGGTGCGCACATGCGGAAGCGCGACGCCGAACCCGAGGTAGGTCGTCATCGTGTTCTCGCGCTGCAGGAGGCTCTTGAGGAGCACCTCGCGGTTGAGCTCGCGCGACGGCCTGGCGGTGGCGTCGAGCAATTCCCGCAATGCCCCCGTGAGATCAGTGCTCTGCAACTCGACCACACGCTTGCGGGAGATGAACCGGTCGAGGCGCATGTCAGAGTGGGGTGCCGCGGGTCAGCCGAGCTCAGCGCTCCCAGTCGAGCGCGCCCTTGCGCCACTCGTAGAGGAACCCGAAGACGAGCAGTCCGAGGAAGCAGAGGGCCGGCAACAGCACCGGCAGGCCCCACGCCAGGAACTCCCGGTAGATGAAGGTCCACGGCAGAAGGAAAACGACCTCGATGTCGAAAAGGATGAACAGCAGCGCGGTGAGGAAGAACTTCACCGAAAGACGCGGGTGGATCTTGCCCACGACGGGTACGCCGCACTCGTAGGCGCTGTCCTTGATCCGGTTGTGCCACATCCGGTGGCCAAACAGATGGCTGGCAAAAATGATCCCGACCCCCATCGCGGCGGCCAAGAGGATCTGCAGGAGAACCGGGAAGTAAGCGGGGAGCGCTGACATCGCCCGCTACTCTCGGCGCGGCGTATGCAAACTCAAGGGCAATGTGGCTGCAAAACTCGCCACCGGGCCGAGCGGCGGTCAGGGCCGGCGCCACTGCACCGCCTTGGCCTGCGCCGTGCCTACACCGAGCCGATCGCAGTACTCGAGCAGGCGTCGGTCGTCGTCGAACAAGGGCAGGAAATGCTCGCGCTGGCGCGCGGCGTTGAGGCGCTCGAGCATGAGCGCATCGAGCAACACCGGATCGGCGCTGAGCCACAGCTTCGGTTCCGACACCGTGTAGAGCGAGTGGAACATCGGGCCGCCGATGAACTGGTAGCGTTCGAGGCTCACGATGCTGAAACGCCAGCTCTCGCGCAGCTCGGGGATCGCCGCCATCTCCGCGACCGCGGCGGGCGCGTTGGCCGAGCTGCGCAGGAACCGGCCGGTGTTGCTGGCGTTCCAGAGGGTGGCGTTGACCAGCGCGCCGTTGATGCCGAGGACCGGGTGGTCGCTGTAGACGGGCAGGTTGATCCAGAAATCGGCGTCGAGAAAGAGCGGTGTGGCCAGAAAACTCTTACGGTCGGGCGAGACGCCGTCGTCCTTCGTCCCGGCGGGAGCGGCCTTGGCGGCGAGGGCCCGGCGCTGCTGCGTCTCGCTGGAAACCGGCTCCTCCGCCACCTCGGCCTGCTGGAGCACCGCGGGGGCGAAACGCGCGGGCAGCGGGCTGTCGTAGAACCACTGGGCGTCGTAGAACCGGCCGGTTTCGAGCACGAAGACAGGATGGTCGGCGTAACTGTTGCCGCCCTTGCTCAGGGCCGGCAGATAACCGGCCTCGCGCAGCCGCAGCTGGTTGAGCCCGACCAGGAAGATTCGCTTCGACTCGAAGCCGCGCCGCTCCAACGCGGCGATCACCGCACGCACCAACGCCGGGGGCGTGTTCAGGCCGGGCCCGGAGTCGGTGTAGACCTTCAGGCCCACGCTGCCGCGCGGTCCGGGCCGGAGGGACTTCGCGCCGTTCAGCGCCTCGTAGTCGGCGAAGAGCCGCTCCACCGCCGCGGCGTACTCGGAATCCGAGTAACTCCCCAGCCCCGCCTCCCACACGATCGGCGCGGGCGGCGGCATCGGGGCAGGCTCACCTCCGGGCGCCGCAACCGCCGGGGCGGTCGGGAGAAACCCCGCCGCGACCAGCAGCGATAGGGACGACAGGAACAGACGCGACGAACAGAGACGTTTCATGGAGGACAGGACCGGGATTCTTGACAGCGGATTTTCCGGGTTGGAAGGTTAAACCCGCCGCGTCAGACACGGGTGCGAGCCCGCCGTGCCCTCCGGCACTCCTGCACCATGCCGATGATCAAACCCGCCAGCATCCGCGCCCTGAAGTCGCGGGTGAACATCGTCGACGTCGTCGCCGGCGTCGTGACGTTGCGCAAGGCGGGCGCAAGCTTCAAGGGCCTGTGCCCCTTCCACAACGAGAAGACGCCCTCGTTCCACGTCTCGCCCGACCGCGGCCTCTTCAAGTGCTTCGGCTGCGGCAAGGGCGGCGACTGCATCTCGTTCGTGATGGAGACCGAGCACCTCGCCTTCACCGAGGCCGCCGAGACACTCGCCCGCCGCTTCAGCATCCCGCTCGAGTACGAGGAGGGCGGGCCGACGCGCGAGGAACGCTCGCTGCGACAGGAACTCTACGACCTGCACGAGCGCGCCGCCGAACATTTCCACGAGGCGCTGCGGGGGCCGGCCGCGGTCGGCCAGTTCATGCGCGGCTACTGGACGGAGAAGCGCCGCTTCCCGCTCGAGCTCGCCGACGAGTTCAAGATCGGCGCCGCCGACGAGGCCGGCGGCGGCCTGGCCGTGCTGTTGGCGAAACACAAATACAGCGAGGAGGCCTTCCGCCAATGCGGGCTGTTCTTCGTGCGCGAGGGAGCGCCGTTCTCCGTCGGCGCACTCAAGCACCGGTTCCGCGGCCGTCTGATGATCCCGATCCGCGACATCCAGGGTCGCGTGGTCGCGTTCACCGCCCGCCAGACCGACCTCACCCCGGCCGACGACCCGGCGCGCGAGGCGAAGTACGTCAACTCGCCCGAGACGCCCATCTTCACGAAGGGCGAACTGCTCTTCAACCTCGACCGCGCCCGCACCCACAGCGGCCACGCGCCGTTCGTCATGGTCGAGGGGCAGCTCGATGCGATGCGCTGCTGGCACGCCGGCCTCAAGACCGTCGTCGCGCCGCAGGGCACCGCCATCACCGAACGTCAATTACACCTGCTGCACCGGCTCAACCCGCGACTGGAGTGCTTCCTCGACGGCGATTCGGCCGGCCGCAAGGCGGCGTTCCGCCTGCTGCCGCTCGCGCTCAAGGTGGGCATGGAGGTGAAGTTCCTCCAGCTCTCCGTCGGCAAGGACCCCGACGAGCTCTTCCGCGACCACGGCATGGCCGCGTACGAGGAACTCCGCGGGCACGCGCTCGACGGCATCACCTTCGCCTGCCGCGCCGTCCTCCCCGCCCCCGCCAACGCCTCCGCCCTCGACCGGCAGGAAGCGGTAAAACAGCTCTTCGAGATCATCGCGCACAGCGCCTCCGAGACCGCGCTCGAAACCTACCTTACGCAGATCCAGCGCGAACTGCGCCTCGGCCGTGGCGTGGTGGCCGATTTCGACGCCTTCCGCCGCAGCGCGCGCGGCAATCCCATCGCCGTGGATCAGCAACAGGCGGCCACGCCCGACTCCGGCGTCACCGAGACCTACCGGCCCGCCGGCCCCGAGGAGCATCTGCTGCTGTTGTGCCTGCACCATGAGGAACTCGGGCCGCCTCTTGCCCAGCTCATCGAGCACGACTGGACCGACGAGACCTCCATCGCCGGGCGCCTGTTCAACCGCGCACTCGCCGCCTTCCACGACCTCGACTGGCCGGGGAAGGATGACGTGCTGACCGTCGCCCACGATGACGAGGAGCGGGCACTCCTGACCAAGCTGCTCTTTGTCCCGCCCCGCGAGGAGGACCCGGTGAAGATCGCCAACGAGGGTTTGCGGCAACTTGTCGAGAGGCATGTCCAGCAGCAGTTTCGCCAAATCGATCTTGAAATAGCCTCCCTTACGCCGGACAGTGACCCAAACTCGTATTTCACGCTGAAGAAGCGGAAGGCCGCCGTCACACGATTGCGCCTTAATCCGCCGCAGCTCTCCGCCCACCACTAGTTTATGCCGCGCAAAGCCAAGCCCACTGAGGCTACTCCTGAGCCGTCGAAGAACCACGCCGCCGTCGCACCCGCTCCCGCCAAGGAGATCGAGTTGCCGGTCGCCAACGGCGACAAGGACAACCTGCCAGGCAACGTTAACGACAAGATTCGCCAGCTCATTCGCCAGGCCAAGGAGCAGGGCTATCTCACGTTCGACGACATCAACGAGACGCTGCCCGAGGCTGTCGACAATCCGGAGGAGATCGAGAACGTCATCTCCATCCTCCAAAACCTCGAGATCGACATCCTCGATCCCGACGAGGTCGAAGGCTTCAAGCAGAAGCAGGAGGAAGCCGAGGAGGAGGAAACCAAATACTCGCAGAACGACATCCTCGACGATCCCGTCCGGATGTATCTCAAGCAGATGGGCCAGGTCCCGCTGCTCACCCGCGAGCAGGAAGTCGAGATCTCCAAACGCATCGAGACCGCCGAGCTCCACGCCCAGGAGGCGCTCTTTGAAGCCACCGTCTGCGGCCGCTTCATCGCCGACCTCGGCGACAAGCTCCTCAAGCGCGAGGAGCGTTTCGACCGTGTTGTCATCGACAAGAAGATCGAGAGCCGCGACGCCTATTTCAAGAACCTCCCCAAACTCGTCGAGACGACACAGAAGGGCGAGGAGGGCTGCGCCGAGGCGTGGGATGAAGTGCTGAAGGCCAAGGGTGAGCCCAACCGCAAGAAGGCCCACGCGAAGTTCAAGAAGCGCGAGACGCTCCTGCGCGCCAACTTCTCCAAGTTTTTCTTCAAGCTGAAGGTCTACGAGGAGTTCCTCGAGTCGCAGGAAGATCTCT
>JAEXPL010000218.1 GCA_023446865.1 Verrucomicrobiota bacterium
CGAGATCTCGCAACCCGCCGGCGCGGGTGCGAGCGCACGCAGACGATCACGCGCCACGCACAGAAGCGCGAGCACTCAGCCGCGAACCAACCCCTGCGCAGTGCCCAAGCAATGCAGCAAAGGTAGGGACGCCGCTCCGCCGGCGTCCGCTCCCCCTCTCGCATTTCTTGAGGCTCGCAAAGAAGATTGACCGGACAAGACAGATGGCCGGGCCGTCCGTTCGCTCGGCGGGTCCATTCTGCCGTTCGGCAGAACGCATCACCATCGGGCATCCGCCAGTATTCGAAGAACAGTCCTTGAATCTCCAGGAGCGGATCCCGGCCGGGCTCGACCGAGATAGCGGACCGCGGCGGAGCGCCGTCCCTACCCTCTTGGGCTTCCTCCGCCGCGAGGTCCTCCGCGACCGGATCCTCCCCGCGGCCTCACTCCTTCCCTCGCACCGCCTCCAGCACGGTGCCCGGTGTGAGCACCTCCGGTAACAGGAGCGGCTCGGCGCGGCCGGGTAGATAGACGAGATTCACCGGCACGGCTGCGCGACCGAAGCGCTGCAGCTCCGCCGTGATCTTCGGATCCTGTCGCGTCCAGTCGGCGCGGAGCGTGGCGACCTTGCGGTCGCGGAACTCGCGCAGCACCTCGTCGGAGCCGAACACAACGCCCTTGTTCACCTGGCAGGTCACGCACCAGCGCGCCGTGAAGTCCACATAGATGATTCGCCCCTCGGCGCGCAGGCGCTCCACCGCCTCGGTCGACCACGGTTGCCAATCGGGCTGCGGCAACACCGCCGCCGTCTCCGTCGCGGTGCGCGCGGCCGTCGTCTGCGGCCAGCCCAGCGCAAGACCGGCGGCGAACAGCGCCGCCGCGCAGAGCCGCCCGACCCAGCGCGTGCGCGCCGCGCGATGCGGCACCGCCCAGCGGCCCAGCACCCAAACCGACGCGGCGATCAGCACGAGGCCGAGGAAGACAAAGAGGAGCGCGAAGTGGTCGTCGCCGAGCAGCCCGGCCAGCACCCAGAGCAGGAACGCGACCGTGGCGTAGAGCGGGAACGCCATGAACTGCTTGAACGTCTCCATCCACGCCCCGGGCCGCGGCAACACCTTCACCAGCGCCGGCGCGAACGACAACACGAGGTACGGCGTCGCCAGCCCGGCCGCGATCGCCGTGAAGGCCGCCAGCGCCGCCGCGGGGGGCAGCACCATCGCCGCCCCGAGCGCGGGCGCGAGGAACGGCGCCGAGCATGGCGTCGCCACCACCGTCGCGAGCACACCCGAGAAGAACGAGCCCGCGTAGCCGCTTTTCGCCTGCAACCCGGCCCCGGCCCCGATGAGCGAGCCGCCGATCTCGAACACCCCGCTCAGGCTGAGCCCGAACACCAGCATCACTATCGCGAGCGCGAAATCGAAGCCCGCGTTCTGCAGCTGGAAGCCCCAGCCCTGCGCCGCCGCGCCATCCGCCGGCCGCAGCGCGAGGAGGATTCCGGCCAGCACCCAGAAAGACACCAGCACGCCCGCCGCGAACGTGAGCCCGTGCAACCGCACCTTCGCGCGCTCGGCGCCGGCCTGCTGCACGAACCCGAGGATCTTGATTCCGAGCACCGGAAACACACAGGGCATGAGGTTCAGGATCAGCCCGCCGACAAACGCCAGCGCGAGAATCGCCGCGAGCCCGCTGGGCGCCCCATCAGCGGTGCCACTCCGGACACCGGTTGCGCCGTAACCGCCCGCGGCGTCCTTCGTGGGCGCCGTCCCGTCCGTCACCGGAATCCGGATCGCAACCGCCTTCGGCCCGCCCGGCCACCAGCCGGACTCCGCCACGAGCAGACCCGTGAGCTCGCGCGGCGCACCGGCCGACTCCGCCTGCGTCACCGCGAACTCGAGCGCGCCGCCGACCGCGCGCGCCGGTTGCAGCGCCCGCGCCTCCACCGCGCCGCTCTCGTCGAAATACGCCACCATCAAGCCCTCGCGCCGCACGGCCGGATCCCGCGGCTCGACGCGGATCGTCAGCTCGCGTCCGCCGCGATAGGCGTGCGCGGCGAGTTTGTCGGTCGGCTGCGGCACCGCGGCCCGCGCCGCCGCGATGCGTCCCGCCCACTGCGCATCCGCCGCGGCTTCGCCCGCCACCGGCAGCTCCAGCGCGAGCTTCGCGCCGCCGGGGATGCAGCTCTCCTTGCACATCAACCAGTCGGCCTTCGCGCGCAACGTCACCGTGCTGCCAGGCACCGCCTCGGCCGGCACGGCGATGTCGACCAGCAACAGCAGGTCGCCGCCGTAGCCGTAGGTGAGCACACCACCGGTGTCGGTGACCTCCGGCGACGGCCACTGGAGCGGGCCGGCGACGTAGCCCGCGGGCAAGGTCCAGTTCAGCGTCGTCGCCAGCCCCGCCTCGCCCGGGTTCTTCCAGTACGTGTGCCAGTGCTCCTCGTGCACGAGTCGCAGCGCCAAGGTCGTCGTCTTGCCGGGAACCAGCGCCGTCTGCTCGGCCACGAGGGAGGCCGCCACATGCTGTTCCCCGAACGAGAACGCGAGAGCGCGCGCAGCGCAGAAGACGCCGAGGACCAGGACGAGCAGAACGGAACGCAGGTTCATGAGTGACGAGGTTTGCACACAACGGGCGGTGGTAGCTCATACCCGTACACCGCCGATGGTCAAAGCCCGCGGGGAAATTCTCCGGCGAGGAGTCCTTCATCACCCCCGCGTCGGGTGCCGGACCGCCGCCACAAGTGCGTCTCCCTCCTCGCTTCTCGCCGCCCTGTCGCGAAGACTTTGGCGGCGATGAGCCGCGCCGCCACCCCCGCCCGTCCCCGCTGGTACCAGATTCGCGTGAAGTTCCTGCTCGTGCTCGCCTGCCTCGCCGGGGCGCTCTTCTGGTTCTATCGCCGCTACAACCCGCCGATGGGCTCGGGGCCCGCCGGTCCGGCCGTACCGGCCGAGGCCTTCGCGAGCGTCTGGAGTTCCGGCGACACTCTCCTGCTCGGCATGGGCGACAGCGTCGTGACCGGTTTCGGCGCCAACTCCGGCTTCGGTTTCTTCGATCGGCTCGCCGAGATTCCGCCCGGCGATGAAGCGGACATCGCCGGCTGCGAGCTGCGCCGCGCCTTTCCGAACCTCCGCAAACGAAACCTCGCGGCCAACTCCACCAGCTCGGGCGATCACCTGCGTTATCACCTCGCCGAGCTCGCACCGCAGCCGGCCTCCACGCGCGGCCTCGTCGTCCTCTCGACCGGCGGCATCGATCTCATTCACGACTACGGCGCCAGCCCGCCGCGCGACGAAGCGCTCTACGGCGCCACGTGGAGCGAGGGCCAGCGCTACGCCGCCGCGTTCCGCCAACGGCTCGACCAACTGCTCGACGGCATCACCGCCCGCTTCCCCGGGGGCTGCGAGATCTTCATCGCCACCATCTTCGATCCCACCGACGGCGTCGGCGACATCGAGCGCGTGAACCCGCTGCTCCGCCTCATCAAGCCCCTGCCCCCGTGGCCGGACGGTCTGCGCGTCCACGCCGAATTCAATCGCCACATCCGCGAAGCGGCATCCGCCCGGCCCAATGTGCACGTCGTCGATGTCCACGCGACATTGCTCGGCCACGGTCTGCATTGTCGCGACCGCGCCAATCCCCACTACCGCGCCGAAGATCCGACCTACTGGTACTTCGTGAACCTCGAGGATCCCAATCGCCGCGGGTACGACGCGATCCGCCGCGCGTTCCTTCTCGAGATGATTCGCGTGCTCCGACCGGCCGAGCCCGCTCAGCGCACCGGCGGGGTGCGCCCTGGTCACCAACACCCTGGCACGACGGAACCGATGCTTACGGTTTCGCAGCTGGCGTCGTCGCCGTGAGGTAGCCACTGTCGGCCAGCCAGTCCGCGAGACGCTGCGGCCAGCCGCGCACCGACTTGAGCTCGGAGCGGTCGCCCATGTTGAAGGCGTGTTTGCCGCGGGCGAGCAGGTGCAGCTCCACCGGCACTTTCGCCGCACGGAAACCTGCGGCGAGCGCCATCGTCACATCGTCGCAGTGGTAGTCGTCGTCGTTGGCGCAGAGCAGCCAGGCGGGCGGCGCGGCGGCTGGGATCGTCGCCGGCGCCTTGCCGCCGGGATACACCAACATCTGGAAATTCAGCCGGCCGCTGGCGCGGTCGATCGGATCGGCGGCGTGCGGATCGCCCGCGTTCTCGTCGAACGCCACCAGCATCACCACGGCGCCGCCGGCGGAGAAGCCGAGCATGCCGATGCGCTGCGGGTCGACGCCGAACTCGGCGGCGCGGCTGCGCACGAGGCGAACCGCACGCAACGCGTCCTGCCGCACGTGCTCCATCGTGTACGGCGAGCCGGCTTCGTTGGGCAGGCGATACTTCAACGCAAAGACGGTCACGCCGAGCGTGTTCAGGAACTCGGCGGCCTGCTCACCCTCGGCGTGGAACACCAGTTCGCGGAAACCTCCGCCGGGGGCGACGATCACCGCGCAGCCGTTGGCCTTGCCGGCCGGTGGCCGGAAAACGGTGACAGACGGGTTGTGGATGTTGCGCACCCACCAGTCCTTCGCCTGCTCGGGCTCGACGCGCCGGCTCTCGAAGCCGGGCGCACCGTTTTCCCAGAGCGGGATGACAACCGACTGCGCCGGGGCGGCCACCGCGGCGAGGAGCAGCAACGGGACGAGAAAACGTGGCGTTATCATAGGGGAAAGGGGTGCAACGGACCCGGCCGATGTCGACGGACGGGCCGCCCGGCAGCTACTTCTTCGTCAGGACGACCGTGTCGTCCTCGGTCGCGCCGTCAAAACCGGCCGGGCGTGCGCCAGTGGTGTCCCCACGCACGCGAAGGCTGCTCGGGCTCAGCGCCTCGAAAATCATCTTCATGCGGGCGCGCTCGGCTCCGCCAATCAGGACGATGATATCCAGCTCCATCGGCTTCTTCTTTTTATCCACCAAGTAGCGGATGTCGCCACCGGGCGGCATCGTGGCGCGCATCGAGACGCCGTCCTTGAGCAGGTCCACACGGCCATCCGCGAAAAACACAAAACCGCCAACCTCGCCCTTGGACGTGCCCTCCCACGTGCCGACCAAATCCACCGCCGGCGCCGCCGCCGCACGCGGGGCGACGCCCACCGCCAACACGAGCGTCACGAGAATCAGGGTATGACAGAAAAGGGCAAGAAACCGGATCATCGTGCCGCACTGCACCAGCATGCGTTGCGGATTGCACCGCAATTATTCGTGCCCCCGTGGGCCGCCCCCGTCGCTCGGCCCTCTTGCCTGGAAACTCTCCATTCTGGTGAGTGGCCTGCTTCCGCCCTCCCGGTTCCTGATTCCCTGATTTCCAGATGCTCCGCCTTCCGTCCCTCTTGGTGACGGTTCAGCCGCTGTATGAATCAGCCGAGTTCCCGGCTTCCGACTCAGCGCTTGTCGAACTCCAGCCCCGGGGTGCCGGCGAGCGCACGCGCAAGCTGGAGACGGTGGATCTTGGCGTTGTGGCGCACATCCACCGGGAAGCGGCCGACAAAATAGAAGATGCGAACCAGTTGCGTGTGGCCGTGGGCCTCGCCCAACTCCCGCAACTCGCGTCCGAGGTCGCGTTTCTCCGGCGTGCCGCGTGGCGCCTGCCCCGGCCAACACTCGACCGCCAATGCCGCCACCTGTTTGCCGCGCGGCCCGAAACCAAGAAGCGCCGTGCGCCGCACCCGCGGATGCACGTTGAAGATCGGCTCCACGCAATCCGGGTACAGCGTGCCGTGTGGCGTCTCCACGCGCTCGGCCAGCCGCCCGCAGAACCAGAGCCGGCCCTCGGCATCGACGTAGCCGGCGTCGCCCATGCGGTGCCAGACGGCGGAAGAGAGACCGGAGACCGGAAGGCGGAAAGCGGAAGGAGCGTCGGAAGCGGACGCCACCTCCATAGTCTCAACTGGTTCGCGCTCGTAGATCTTCGCCTTGGCCGTCGCCTCGGGCAGGAGGTCGTAGGCCGTCGTCACGACCGGACCGCGCACGATGATCTCGCCGATCTCGCCGGGCGGCAGCTCGCGCGCCTCGGCCAGCGTGGCGATCGGACCGTCGACGATCGCGATCACCTTCGCCGTCATTTCCGCCACCGGCCGGCCCACGCACGTGCCTCGTCCCTGCAGCGTCGCCGCCGCCGTGCCGGCCTTTTCGACTCCGGCGCTCGCCAACCGGTCACCGGCCACCGGTTTCCGGTCTCCGGTTTCCGGCCTCCGGTTTCCGGCCTCTGTACCGACCACCGTCCACCGCTCACCGTCCACCGACTTCCCGATGACTTCCTCGGCGCTCACACTACTCACCGGGAGCGCCTCGGTCGCGCCATAGGGCGAGTGGAGCTGCGCGTTGGGAAAGACCTGGCGCATCAGCGCAAAAAGCGGCGGCGGCACCGGTGCTCCCGCCATCAGGATACGCTTCACGCCCGGCAGCGTCAGGCCACGCTCGCTGCAATGGCGCGCGATCTTCGTCCAGATCACGGGCGAGCCGAAGCTGTTGGTCACGCCGTTCTGGCGGATCGCCTGCACGAGGTGCGCGGGGGCGGCCGCCGCGGGCCGCGAAGGGTCGAGCTGCGGCACCACGGTGGTCATGCCCAGCGCGGGGTTGAAGAGCGCGAAGACCGGCAGCACCGCGAGGTCGACCTCGCCGGGCGCGATGCCATAGGTCGCGCGCACCAGCCGCACCTGCGCCTCGAACATCCCGTGCTCGTAGCACACCCCCTTCGGCGCGCCCGTGGAGCCCGAGGTGAAGAGAATCGCCGCCAGATCGTCGGCCGCGGTGGCCGCCGCCGGGAACACCGGCACCGGCCCGCCGGCGAGGCGCTGTGCGGGATTGCCGCTCACCCACAGCCGGCGGGTAACCGTGCGAAACGCGTCGCGAAAGATCCAGGAGGCGATCTGCCCCCGCGCGATCCCGAGCAGCACGCGCGGCTGCGAACGCTGCACGCACTCGAGGAAGTTCTTCCGGCCCATGCCGGGGTCGATCACGATCGGCGGCGCGCCGAGCTTGAAGAGCGCGAACACCGCCGCGATCAACGGCAGCCCCGGCCGCACGAGCACAAGCACGCGGTCGCCGGGCCGCACGCCCGCCTTCGTCAGCCGCCACGCCCACGCATCCGCCTCGGCCGCGAGCTCGGCGAAGTTCAGCTCCGCATAGC
>JAEXPL010000235.1 GCA_023446865.1 Verrucomicrobiota bacterium
ATCCTGCATCGTCACTTTCCCTCCCAGCACCACCGCTCCCTCTGAAGGGCCACGGCGGCACCGCCGTTTTCCGCCCCTATGGGACGACTGTGGTCGGAGACCGGACCTACTTGGCGCGGCGGGAGCGAGGAAAGGCGAACTGCGACGGTTGGCCATGGCGGGATCAGGCTGCTCCGCCCTGGCGGCGGAGGTCGCGCGGCTTGGGCGTGATGGGAAAGTCGCGCCAGTAGCTCAGGAGCAGCAGCAGCAGAGCGGGAGCAAGGAACCACTGGAACCGTTCGCCGAGGCGAATGTTCTTCCGCTCCAGCATCGCGCCTTGTTTGCCACGTTCGACGGTCTGCTGGAGCAGTGCGGGCAGGTCGAGCCAGCCGGAAGCCTCGGCGTAGGCGCCATTGGTGGCGGAGGCGAGTTGCTTGAGCGTGGTGGGGTTGAGCTTCGACATGACCACGGCGCCGCGCTCGTCCTTCACGAAGCCGCCGTCCTTGCCCGGGATGACCGAGCCGGCCTCGGTGCCGACCCCGAGCGTGACCACGCGGATACCGCGTTGCTTGACCGTCTCGAGCTGACTGCGCCAGTCCTCGGTGAGCGCTTCGCCGTCGCTGAGGACGATGAGGTAACGATCGGCGCCGGCCTCGTTGGAGAACGCCTCGAGCGCGGCCTTGAGCAAGCGCGCATAGTCGGTGCCGCCCTCGGGCAGATAGTCGGGGGTCAGCGCGGGAAGAAACTCGCGGAGCACCTCGTAGTCCGGGCTGAGCGGGCATTGGAGAAACGCCGTGCCGGAGAAGACCAGCAGGCCCACGCGCTCGCCCTTGAGGCGGTCGAGCAGGCTTTCGACCAGAAGCCGGGCGCGTTCGAGGCGCGTGGGCTTCACGTCGGCGGCGAGCATGCTGCGGGAAAGATCGAGCGCGATGAGGACCTCGCGGGACTGGTCGAAGACGCGCTCCTCGATCTTGCCCCATTGCGGGCGGGCGAGGGCGACGATCAGCAGCGCCAAACCACACCAGAGGCACCAGCGGGCGGGAGGCCGCGCGCCGTGGTGGCTGGGGGCGAGGCCGCCCGGGCCGGCCCAGAGGCGGCGAATACCGGGCCACGATTCGGCCGCAGCGGCGGTGCGTCGCAGACTGTCGGCGACAGCGAGCAGGGCCGGGAGCAGGAGCAGCCAGAGAAGGTGCGGAGCGGCGAAGGTCATCGGGAAACCGGAGACCGGAGAGCGGAAACCGGAGAGGCGAAGGTGCCGTAGAGCGGCCCGTCAAGGCGAGGGGGGCGTGGTGGGCGCGAAACGGAAGCGAGCGCGGAGCCCATGACCCGCTTGGGGGCAAGCGGGTCCACCCGCAAGCGTGAGAAGAAAGAGGGGTGTGGCTGGCTAGGTTGCGGGTGGACCGCGTTGCCCCCAACGCGGTTGGACGCGAGAGAGGGAGTGGCCGGGGCGTGGTTCATCGCGCGACCTCCAATCCAGCGGAAGCCGGGACGGGCTGAAGCGCCGCCCTACGACCGGAGAAGGGCCAGCGGACGGCGAGGGCGGCGGCGGCGAGGAGGACCGCGGCCGGCACGACGAACCACTCGAAGAGTTCCTCGGTGAGCAGGTAGGACTTGGCCTGAAACTCGATCTTCTGGGCGCGGTCGATCGCGCGGAACGCGGCCTCGATGGTGCCGGAGTCGGTGGCGCGGAAGAACTCGGCGTTGGTGTCGCGCGCAATCGCCTGCAGGGTGGGTTCGTCGGTTTCCGTATAAGTGGGTCGGGTACCGCGGCGGCGGCCTTCCTGGTCGAAGACCGGCGCGTTGACCCAGCCGGTGCGACCGGCGCCGATGGTGTAGACGGGAATGCCGCGTCCCTTGGCGATGGCGGCGGACTGCTGCGGGGTGAGCGCGCCCTTGTTGTTCACGCCGTCGGTCAGGAGGACGATGAAGGCGCCGAGGCGTTTGCCGGCCTGTTCGCGTTTCGCCTGCTCGAGTCGGGTGAGCGCGACGCCGAGACCGTCGCCGATCGCCGTGCCGTCCTCGATGAGACCGATCTTGAGGCGTTCGGCCTGACGGCGGAGCCAGTCGTGGTCGAAGGTGAGGGGCGAGAGCGTGTAGGCGCGGCCGGCGAAGACGACGAGGCCGATGCGGTCGTTGGGGCGCTTCGCGATGAAGGCGTCGAGTACGGGCCGCAACGCGTCGAGGCGGTTCATGCGAGTACCGCCACGTTCATAGTCCTCGGACATCATCGAACCGGAGACGTCGATTGCGAGGACGAGGTCGTAGCCCTCCTTCCGCTCCTCCTGGCGCTGGCGGACAAACTGCGGACGGGCGAGGGCGACGATGACGAGGGCAAGGCCGATGGAGGCGAGGGCGAGCGGCCAACGGCTCACGACGAGGTGACTGCCGCGCTGCCACGCGCCGGCAAACGGCACGACGAGCACGTCGGCGCCGCGGCGCGAGCGCAGCCACCAGAGCAGCGGCAGCACGCCGAGGAGCCAGAGCCAATGCGGGGAATGGAGGGTGAAGTCCGACATCGGTCAGGCGGCGACGGCGACGAGGTGAGCGGACACGGAGCCCGGAAGGCGACAGAAGGAAACGAAGGGAACGAAGACCTCGTAGGTCGTCCCTTCAGGGCGACGAACTGGGGTGGTGCTGGAACCGGGTGCGATTGCGGAGCACGCGACCCGCTTGGGGGCAAGCGGGTCCACCCGCAGGCGCGAGGGAGTGTGTGGGGGGGGGCAGCTCGCTTGCGGGTGGACCGCGTTGCCCCCAACGCGGTCGAGGGCACGAGCGGGCTGGCCAGCGGTGAGCGGACGACCGGTGAGGTGGCGGAAGTCTGCCAGTGCGGGCTGAAACACCGCACCACGTGCAGGCGTGCCGGCTGGGCTCGGCCTTCGTTCGCTTCGTAGCCTTCTGTGAAATCGGGTCGCGGTGTTCATGCGGCCATGCGGGCGCGGAAGTAGCGGACGACGGCGTCGAGCAGGTCGTCCTGGGTGCTCACGACGAGACGGGCGAGGGGATCGGGCTGGAGCTGGCGCAGGGCCTCGTCGCGCTCGGCCTGCCAGGCGGCGTGCTGGGCGCGCTCGGCGGCGTTGCGCGGCGAGAGCACGACGATGCGGCCGGCGAGCGGGTCGTAGGCACCGAACGGCGCGGCGTCGGGCAGGGCGCGGTCCCACGGGTCGTCGACGCGGAAGCACATCGGCTGGTAGCGGCGGCGGATCACGGCCCAGCCGTCGGGCGTGGGGCGCGGCGGGAAGTCGCCAAGCCAGAGCAGCACGCTGTGGCGTGGCGCGGCGCGGGCGATGAACTCCCAGGGAACTGGAACCGTGGTGCGACCGTCGAGCGCCGGCGCCGGACGGCCGAGCAGACCGGCCGCCATGTGCATGATCTGGCTGCGTCCGCGCACAGGCGGTGAGAGGTGATGGCCGTCGGGCGTGACGTGCACGAGGCCGACGCGGTCGCGGTTGACAGCACCGAGCAACGCGATGAGGCCGGCGAGCTCGAGCAGCGCCTCGCGCTTGGTGCGACTGGCGGAGCCGAACTGCAGCGAGGGCGAATCCTCGAAGAGGATCAGGACGGTGACTTCGCGCTCCTCGACGAACTTCTTGCGGTAGGGCTCGCCGAGACGCGCGGTGACGTTCCAGTCGATGTCGCGCACGTCGTCGCCGAACGCGTACTTCACGACCTGGTCGAACTCCATGCCGCGCCCACGGAAGGTGGAGCGGTACTCGCCGCTGAGCACCGTTTCGACCGCATGCCGCACGCGCCACTCCAAGCGCCGCAGCGCCGCGAAGGATTGCGGGTTGCGGAGGGCGGTTGCAGTCGGATTGGGGTGCATAGACCGAGCTAGAACTCAGTTCTCGTGAGCACGAGAATCGGGGGCGGCGGAGGCGGATTGAGTCTTCTCGCCAATAGCATTCTTAGGGACTTCGGGTTCGGTCTTCCACGTGCCCTTGACGAAGTGATCATGGAACACCGAGTAGCGGTCCTTCGCGGTGCCAAATCCTTCAACCGCGAATTGGGCCGATCGACCTTGGGGGGAAACTGAGAGAAAGATCAGGCCGAAGTAGTCTCGGCCAGCGTATGTACGCGCACTGCCGATCGAGAAGACGGTGTATCCTGATGGCAGATCCTCTCTGGTGAGAGGCACTACAACCTCCCCATTGCGAGCCGCGATCTTGGGCAACTCTCGAACCGCATACACCAGAAACCTCTCTCGGCTTGCTTGGGCCTGCTGGGAGTCAAGCTCACCATGATCGGTACAATCAATCGTTACACCGGTTGGTCCCGGACCAATGTAGCGGATTGGATCGGCTATAGAATTGAGCGTCCATCCGTCCTCCCAAGGAACTCGAAACTCTCCGGCCTCCAAGGATTGCGCGTGTGCTACTGAGATGAGACTGAGCAGCGCCATGAGAATGGAAGTCGTTTTCATCGGTTCACGCCGCCGGGACCGGGACGGACTTGAGGAGGTCGCGGATGATGGCGTCGGGGGTGAGCTCCTCGGCTTCGGCTTCGTAGGTGAGGCCGAGGCGGTGGCGGAGGATGTCGGGGGCGAGTTCCTGCACCAGGGCGGGCGTCACGAAGTCCTGACCACGCATCCAGGCCAGCGCGCGGGCGGCCTGCAGAAGCGCCAAGGACGCGCGGGGCGAGGCGCCGAAGGTGAGCTGGCGCTTCGCGCCGGGGGTTCCGGTCTCCGGTTTCCGGTTTCCGGTTTCCGAGGGCGCTCCGGCGAGTTCGCGGGTGCGGCGGACGAGGGCGAGGATGTAGCCCTGCACGGCGGGGGCGGCGTGGATGGCGTCGACCTGTTTGCGGAGCTCAAGGAGTTCGGCGCCGGTGGAGACGGGCTGCAGCTCGGGCTGGACGGTCACGGAACCCCAGCGGTCGAGCATGGAGCGCTCCGCGTCGGCGGTGGGGTAGTCGACGAGGAGTTTGAAGAGGAAGCGGTCGGTCTGCGCCTCGGGCAGCGGGTAGGTGCCTTCCTGCTCGATCGGATTCTGCGTCGCCATGACGAAGAACGGCGCGGGCAGCTGGTGCGAGGTGCCGCCGATGGTGACCTGGCGCTCCTGCATCGCCTCGAGGAGCGCGCTCTGGACCTTGGCGGGGGCGCGGTTGATCTCGTCGGCGAGGACGAGGTTGGCGAAGACGGGGCCCTTGTGGGTGGTGAACTGGCCGTCGCGCGGCTGGAAGACCATGGTGCCCACGACATCGGAGGGGAGCAGGTCGGGGGTGAACTGGATGCGCTCGAACTGCACGCCCAGCGCGCGGCCGAGGCTGCGGACGAGGAGGGTCTTGGCGAGGCCGGGCATGCCCTCGAGGAGGACGTGGCCGTTGGCGAGGAGGGCGACGAGCAGGCGCTCGATCACCTGTTCCTGGCCGACGACGGCCTTGCCGATTTCTGTGCGCAGTTTCTGGGTCCAGAGTTGTCCGGGATTCATGCGACGAAGGTTGCGGGCGATTCAGGCAGAATTGACCGCGAAGGGAATCCTAAGTTTCAATGAATAACGTGAGCACAACCAACGAGTTCGACTTTCTGCACGACGAGGCGCTGGCGGCGCGGCTGGCGGCGCTGGGCGTGCGCACGGCGGATTGCGACGAGCGGTTCATCCTCGGCAGCGGGCCGGGCGGGCAGAAGGTCAACAAGACTTCGTCGACGGTGCAGTTGAGCCACCGGCCCAGTGGCGTCGAAGTGCGGACGCAGCGCGAACGCTCGCAGACGCGCAATCGCGAGCTGGCGTGGGCCGAGCTCGCGGCGCGGTTGGAGG
>JAEXPL010000296.1 GCA_023446865.1 Verrucomicrobiota bacterium
AAGTTCGTCATGGCCGCCGCCCGCGAGCGCGGCGTGCGGCTCCTGCCCGTCGACAGCGAGCACAACGCCCTCTTCCAGTGCCTCGGCACCGAGCCGCCACGCGCCATCCGCCGGGTCATCGTCACCGCCTCCGGCGGCGCTTTCCGCGATCGCCCCGTGGCCGACCTCGCCCACGTCACGCCCGAGGATGCCCTGCGCCATCCCAACTGGTCGATGGGCCCGAAGATCACCGTCGATTCCGCCACGCTCGCCAACAAGGGCCTCGAGATGATCGAGGCGCAGTGGCTCTTCGGCCTGCGTGCCGAACAAGTGGAGGCGGTGCTCCACCCGCAAAGCATCGTCCACGGTCTGCTCGAGTTCACCGACGGCTCTATCCTCGCGCAGCTCACGCCGCCGAGCATGACCTTCGCGATCCAGCACACGCTGCTCTTCCCCGAGCGCCTCGCCGGCGTGGAGCCCACGCTCGACTTCGCGAAGCTGCTCACCCTCGATTTCCGCCCGGTCGACGACTCGCGGTATCCTTGCCTCCGCCACGCCCGCGAGGCCATGCGCGCCGGCGGCACCGCCCCCGCCGTCTTCAACGCCGCCAACGAGGTCGCCGTCGCCGCCTTCCTCGCGCACCAGCTGCCCTTCCTCGCCATCGCCCGCGTCGTCGGTGAAACCCTCGCCCGCGTGCCGCACGTGGAACCTGCGACCCTCGACGAGGTCCTCGCGCTCGACCAAGAAGCGCGCACCGTGGCGAAACAACTTCTCGGCGGCGCGTAACCGTTCCCACCTTCATGCCCGACACCCTGCTCTCCAACCCGCTCGCCATCATCGTCGGCATCCTCTGCCTCTCGGTCTGCATTTTCATCCACGAGCTCGGGCATTTTCTGGCGGCGCGCTGGCGAGGCGCCCACGTGCCGCGCTTCTCGATCTTCGGCCTCGGTCCGCCGATCGTCTCCTGGCATTGGCGCGGCGTGGAGTGGTGCATCTGCTGGATCCCGCTCGGCGCCTACGTGCAGATCCCGCAACTGGCCGACCTCGGCGAGATCGAGGGCGGCGACGCCGAGCCGGGCACCCCGCCGCGCCCGCCCATGGGTTACGCCGACAAGGTCATCGCCGCGCTCGCCGGCCCAGTCTTCAATCTGCTCCTCGCCCTCCTGCTCTCGACCGTCCTCTGGTACGTCGGCGAAGAACGCAGCGCCGAGATGCTCACGACCCGCATCGGTTACGTGAGCCCCACGCTCAAGCTCTCCGACGGACGCGAGGTCCCCAGCCCCGCCGCCCAGGCTGGCCTGCAGGTCGGCGACATCATCCGCTCCATCGACGGCCGACCGACAACCGAATGGCAGGACGTGCAGGCCTCGATCATCTTCGGCGCAGGCAAGACCGACGGGAAACGCACCGCCCTCTTCGTCATCGAACGCGACGGCCGCCCGCTCTCCCTCACGCTCAACCCCCAGCTCGCCACCGACGAGGAAGTCCGCCGCATCGGTATCTCGCCCTACGTCGAGGCGAAGGTGCACTCCGTCGGCGTCGGCTCCCCGGCGGCCAAGGCAGGTTTCGCGGCGGGCGACCAGATCGCCGCGATCGATCGCACGCCCATCCACAGTTTTGCGACCCTCGACGAAGCCCTCCGCGCCAACGCCGACCGCGCCCTTGCGATCCGTGTGGTGCGGGCCGGCGCCCCGGTCGACCTCACGCTCCCGGCCGGTTCGGCCACCGGCATGGGCACGAAACTCGGGCTGGTCTTCACGACCGACCTGCAAATCGTGCACACCGATCCGCTCGAGCAGATCGGTGGTTTCGTCGCCCAGACCTTCAAGACAATCAGCCGGCTCATCAATCCCTTCAGCGACATCCGCCTCTCGCACATGAGCAGCGTGATCGGCATGGTCGACACGTTCCGCCAAGCCGCCCAGGCCGGCCCACGCTACCTCCTGTTTTTCGCCATCGCGGTCAACGTCGGCCTGGCCGTGCTCAACCTGCTGCCGATCCCCGTGCTCGACGGCGGCCACATCCTCTTCGCCACGATCGGCAAACTCCGTGGTCGCAACCTCCCGGTGGAGCTGATCGCGAAGCTCCAGTTCGGCTTCTTCGTGCTCCTCATCTCGATGATGCTCTATGTGAGCTCATTTGATGTCCGGCGCAGTCTGCGCCGCGATTCGCGCCCTCCGGCCGAGGAGTCTGCACCCGAGAAGGCGACCGATCAGAAGCCGTCCGCTCCGGCCGAGCCCTGAGGAAAAGAGCGGCCGAAGCGCCGCCGGCCCTTTCCCGAAAAACGCTCACGCGGCCGATTCCACGCCGGCGACGGGCACCAAGGTGTCCAATTCCGCACGCGCCTGCTCCATTTCGCGCAGGATCGATTCCGCCTTCTGCAGCACCCGTTCGCCCTGCTCGGTCAGTTCCATCCGCCGGCCATTGCGCTCAAGCAGGCGACACCCGAGATCGCTCTCCAGCGCCCGCATCGAGTGGCTGATCGCACTCTGCGTGAGGTGAAGTTCCTGCGCCGCGAGCGTGAAGCTCTGCCGGTGCACGACAGTGACGAAGGCCAGCAGCTGCCGGCTGTCCAGCGGGCGTTTCATGGTGAAAAGATTCACCCTCCCCTAAGCAGCCCCCGGGCCAACCCCGCCGCCGCGCCGCGGGGCCGTCGACCGTCCACAGTTCACCGGCCACCGGCCCCTCCGTCACTGACAACCGGTCACAGTTCACCGTCTACAGCCCACCGTCCACTGTCCACCGGCCACCGCTCACCGGCACCCTTCCCGATTGAAACCTCGGCGCGGCGGTCCGTTGCTTGAGGGGTGGACCAAGCCACCCGCCAAGCCCTCCGCTCCTTTCCCCGTGCCATGTGGGTGGTCGCGGTGGGCAACTTCGTGAACCGCTTCGGCGGCTTCGTCGTCCCGTTGCTGGCGCTCCACCTCACCCACCTCGGCTTCACCGCCGAGCGCATCGGCATCGTCCTGGGCGCGTACGGCATCGGCCGACTTGGCGCCTCCGTTCTCGGCGGCGTGTGGACCGACCGCCACGGACACCGCTTCGTGATCGCCGTGTCGATGTTCAGCTCCGCGGTCGGCATGCTGGTGCTGGGCTTCCTCACCAACTACCACGCGATCCTGGCGATGGTTCTTTTCCAGGGCCTCGCCTCCGAGCTCTTCCGGCCCGCCTCCAGTGCGCTCATCGCCGAACTCGCGCCGGCCGAGCACCGGCTCACCGCCTTCGCGCTCAACCGCCTCGCGATCAACGCCGGCTTCGCCCTCGGACCCGCCGTGGGTGGTATCCTCGCGCACATCTCCTTCCATTGGATCTTCGTCGGCAACGCGCTCGCCGATCTCCTCTACGGCGTGCTCGCCTGGCGCGGCCTGCCCGCCCGCGTGCAGCACCACGCCGCCCCCGACGACGCCGCCGGCGGCACGTGGACCGCCGTGCTGGCCGACCGCCGCCTGCTGCTCTTCCTCGCGTCGATCTTCCCGATGACGTTCATCTTCATGCAGGGCTCGTCGAGCTTCGCGCTCTACACCGCCGACCT
>JAEXPL010000404.1 GCA_023446865.1 Verrucomicrobiota bacterium
GTCCTGGTGCAGGTGGCCGAGGTCGACGAGCACGCGCTGGAGCGCGCGCAGGCGCACGGCGATCTCGCGGCAGGCGTGTTTGAAATAGAGCCGCATGTCGGTCGCCACCTGGTCGTTGCGGCTGCGGGCGGTGTGGAGCTTCGCGGCGGCCGGCACGCGCTGCTTGAGCGCCTGCTCGATGTTCATGTGCACGTCCTCGAGCTTCGTGTCCCACACGAACTTGCCCGCCTCGATCTCGGCGAGGATGGCGTCGAGCCCCTTGTGGATGGCGTCGCGCTCGGCCGCCGTGAGGATGCCGACGTGCGCCAGCATGGCCGAGTGGGCCTTGCTGCCCGCGATGTCGAACGGCGCGAGTCGTTGGTCGAACGACACGGACTCGCTGAAGCGGAGCATCAGGTCGGCGGGACCGCTGGAGAAGCGACCGCCCCAGGTGGCTTGGGAAGCTTTGGCCATGCGCGAGAAGCAACGCGCCGCCCTCGGGAGTGGCAACGGGAAAGGTGGCGGACCGGTGAGCGGTGGACGGTAGCCGGTGGCCTGTGGATGGTGAGCGGTGACCTGTAGCCGGTCCGGTGAAACACTTGCGGGTGGACAGCCCCCAGGCGCGTCGCGCTCGCACCGGCACAGCTCAGCATCCCAGACCGACTTTTCCGCCCTACTCCCGCTTCGCGACGAACCACTCGACGGTGGCGGAGAGCGCGTGGGTGCCGGACTCGTCGTGCACGTCGACGTTCACGGCGACAAGCGCCCGCCCCTTGCCGATGAGCGCGGCGACGAAATCCGCGCGCGCCTCGGCATGCATCGTCGCCACAGCGCTCACCGCGCCTTGCGCGGGCTTGCGGAACTTCGCTTCCATCCGGCGCACAACCGGCACGACGGGGAAACCGAGGTCGCCGAACTCCCGCAGGAGAAAATCGCCGCTGCCCGCCTCGGCGAGCGTGAGCAACGCCCCGGCGTGAACCGTGCCGAGGTGGTTGCCGTACTGCGGCGCGGCCGGCAACGACAGCGAACCGTCGCCGCGCCGGGCGACACCGATCAGGGCATTGAACGGAAGTTGGGTAACGTCCATCGCGGTGAACGATCCCTCAAAGCGGGCGTTCCCGCCGAGTGTTTTTCCGCGAGCGGCAGAATCACCGCCGCAGCCGGTAGAACCCGCGCGGCGCGCCGAGCTGCGCGGGATTCTCCGCGAAGGGCGATGTCACCAGCGGCCACGCGCTCCAGTTCACCAAATCGGTCGATGTCTCCAGCAGTCCGCCACCGCTCCAGTCGAGCCGCAGGTAGCCGTTCGCCGCAGGGGTGATCGCGATCGGGCCATCCGGTGCGGGCGCGGGCAGTCCCTTGGCGTCGATCTCGTCGCGCAGCAGGGCGAGCACATGGAGGTTGTTGTCCTGTGTGGCGGAGAAACCCGGCGCGGTGTTGAGCTTCAGGGTCATGATGATGCCGCAGAGCCCGCGCTTCCGATCTACCCACGGGAAGCTGCCGAACGCACCCGGGCTGCACACCTCCTCGACGGGCGCGGCCTCGCTCGGCTGCGCGAGGATCCAAGAACCGAGGCCGTAGTCGCCGCGGTGACCGTAGGGAGTGTACGGGCTCGGCGGCCATGGGCTCGCGTACTCGGGCAAGCCCCAGGTCTGGTTCGTGAAGAAGACCTCCGCCGAGCGGCTGCTCAGCACGATGGTGCCGTCGGGTGCGATGCCGTTGCGCAGCAGCATACGCAGTAACTTCAGGTAGTCGTTGGCCGTGCAACGCACGCCGCCGGCGATGGCGGGGTTCACGTCGAAGAAATCGTAGCTGGCCGAGGTCATCCCGAGCGGGCCGAACAGCAGCTCGCTCGCAAGCGTCGTCCAGGATTTGCCCGTCACCACCTCGCAGATGCGGCCGACGATCTGCATGCCGTCGCCCTCGTAGGCGAGCTGGGTACCCGGCGGGAAGACGATCGGTGTGTTCGCCGCAATCAGATCGACCGACTCGGCGAGCGTGAGCGTCCGGTCGAGTTCGTAGTCGGGATCGGTCAGGTAGAAACCCGAGGTCATCGCGAAGCACTGGCGGATCGTCGGCGCGCCCTTCCCCACCGCGTCGAACTGCGGCAGATGGACACCGATGCGGTCGTCGAGGTCGAAGCAACCCCGCTCCGCGAGGATGAGCACGATCGCGCCCGAGAGCCATTTCGAGCACGAGGCGATGCCGATCTTGGTGTCGGCGCCGATCAGTCCGGACTGGTAGGAGAACAACGGCGCCCCGCGCATCTCGGCGATCGCACACACGCCCGGGCCATAGAGGTCGAGGTGGTCGGCCAGCTGGCTGCGCGCCGCCGCAAAGTCATACGGCGGAATCTGCGCCGGCACGCCTGAGACGAGCACCAGTCCGAACACCAAGGACGAGAGGAAACGCATGCCCGCTTGAACGCACGAACCCGGCCAAGGTTTCGCGTGATGCAGAATCCGCCGGCCCGCGCAAACCCGCGGCGCGCAAGGATCGCGCCTCGCGCGATCCTCACTCCTGCCAGTGGAACACCACCGGCTTCTCGATCTCGGCGAGCAGGCTGCGGTGCACCGGGCAGGTGAGCGCGGCACGTTCCAGCTCGCCCCGCGGGTCGGCGCTGCGCGGCAGCGGGATCCAGATCTCGGGCGTGAGCTTCGCGATGCGGCGCGGCGGCGGCGTCATCTCCTTCGTCACCTCGACGCGCGCGCCCTGCAGCTCGAGCCCGAGCTTGCGCGCCGCCATGCCCATGATCGTGAGCATGCACGAGCCGAGCGCCGTCGCCACGAGGTCGGTGGGCGAAAACGTCTCGCCGCGCCCCTGGTTGTCGACCGGCGCGTCGGTCGCGAGCTTCTGACCGGAAGGGCCGTGCGTCGCCACCGTGTGGAGATCGCCTTCGTAAACCGCGGTGATCTTGACCATGCGCGCAGGCAACCGCGGCACAGCGGCCCGGGCAATGCGGAAGTGCACGTCCCGTAGCCGAACGAGGCAGTCGTTGACTGCCCTCCGTACCGAGAGCCGGACCGCGGCGCGGTCCGGCGGCCCGAACCTCCGCGCGCCGGCCTAGTCTGTCTCCATCAGGCGCGCGAGCACCTCGGGCATGGCGACGGCGTTCCACGTGCCGGCGATCGAACAGCGCACCTCGGTCGCCGGGTCGTCGGCCCGGCCGATCACGAGTTCGCCGTCCTCGACCCGCTGCGTGATCTGCGTGTAGGGCACCGAGAGATCGGATGCCGACTGGCCCGGCCGCCGCTGGAACACGAAGCCGTCGGGCCGCAGGGCGGACTGGCCGAACACGACCGACTGGCCCTCGCGCACCCGGTCGACAATCCGTGCCACCAGCACTGGCACCACGCAGGAGTCGAGCGCCTCGACCACCTGGCGGAAACGCTCCGCGCCATCGGCCGCCGGGTCGAACCAGGCGAGCGCGTCGAGGACGACCGCGTCGCGGCCGGCATACCAGGCGACCTGCGGCCCCTGGCTGCCCAGGCCCTCGTTCACACCGAAGCGCAGGCCGTTGAGCGTCGCCACAGGCCACTCGCGCCCGTCGAAGCGGATCCGGCGCGAATCGATCTCGAGTTTTGAGCCGCCAAACTCCAAGGCAAGGGCTCCGCTCTGCGCCCGCTGGAACTGCTGGTAGAGCTGGCGCCGCTCGCGGACCACCAGCGTGCTCGACTCCTCGTCGAGAAGCTCCGCGGCCAGCACGCACGCCTGCGCCGAGACCTCGAACTCGCCGAGCGCGCGCCACGCATTGCGGGCGAGATCACGCAACCGCTGCACCACGCGCTGCCGGAAGGCGGCCTGCACCTGGGCATCCCAGGCGAAAGTCTCGATCGCCGGCGCCAACACCTCCGTGCAAAGGCGCAGAACCGCCTCGTGCGTGCTCGAAGGTCCATCACCCGCGGCGACCAGCGCCGCCGCCAGCCGCTCGGTCACGGCCCGGTCGGCCTCGGCGATCCGGCGCCGTTGCGGGGCGCTCGCCGGCCACGAGGCGAGATGCAGAAGCCACGGCAGCGTCTCCTTCTCCTGGCCGCCGCGGCGAACGTGTTCCGCCATCCCCGCCAGTCCAACCTCGATCGCACGGTCACCGATGCGGCGCAACGACGCCGCGTCGGGCCCGGCCACGGCCTCGATGACGCGCCACCGCAGCGCCAGCTGCCGGAAAAGATCCGCGAGGTGCGGGAGGCACGGCGTGTCTTCGCCGGTAAGATTCTCCTCGGCGGCGAACACGAGCTCGTCGGCGCGACGCCGCTCGCCTTCGAGCACGGACACCGCCACGCGCTCGAACGCCACCACCTCGGGACAGAGGCGGCCCGCCTGGATCCGCAGCCAGCGGGCCTCCGCATATTCGCCCCGATGGGCGCGTTCGAGGGCGGCGAGCAGCGCGACCGCGGCCAGGCCGCGGGCCAGTTCCGCCCGCCCCGGGAAGCCCTCGAAACCGGCGCCGCCGTCGAGGGCGAGTTCCGCCCAGCGCTCGGTGCAGCGCCGCCAGAAATCGTCGTGCGCCAGCGCGGCGAGCCAGTGCTCGACCGCGGCGCCCCACCAGGCGCGGGCCTCCTCGTCGAGCGAACCGCCCTCGAGTTCGCGGGCCAGGGCCGCTTGGTGGAAAAGGACCGCCATGTTGTGCTCGGCCACGGCGGTGCCCGCCGCCGCCTGCCAGTGCCCGTAGGCCGTCTCCGGGTCGCCCGCGGCGAGTGCGGCGAGGGCCGGGTCGGATTTGCTTTGCGGGTACGCGGTCGGCCAGAACCAGAAAAGGTCCGCGACCGCGCGGTCGGCCGGATCGTCGGCCGCCTGCCCGGCGCGCTGCAGCTGCTCCGCGGACAGCGGCAGCTCCGGCGCGAACGCCCACAGCGCGAGCGGCGGGGCGCCGAGGAGCGTCTGCATCCGCTCGATCAGCACGCCAGGCTCGAAGCCCGGGAAGATCCCGAGCGTCCGCCCCGGATTGGCGGCGTAGAGGGAAAGCCGGGGTGCGTCGCGCAGGGCGCGCAGCAGTTCGGGAAAGGCCGGCCCTTCGGCCGCGGCGCGGATGGCGGCGGAGGGTATGGGGCGGGCGGCAACCGGCGTGGGGGAAGCGGCTGGCATAGCGGTAAAATTGCAGTGAACGAACCGCCGAGCCCATCCCGGAGAGTAAAAAGCCTTCGAGTTAACGCGTTTTTGACAACCAGGCGCAACCCCGCCGCCCGCGCCCGGTCGCTGCCGTCCCGACCCACCGCGGCCGGCATGAGTCGGAGGGGTCCAGCCGGAGACTGGACCCACGGGGAGAGCATGCCGGCCGGCGGTTTCACCAACGGTGGACGGAGGTTCGCTCGTGGATTTGCGGCAACTGCATGATCACGGCTCAGCCGCAACCATCCGCTCCTGTCGCCCACGAAAAAGGCGCGGCAATTATCGGCCGCGCCCGGGGAAACTTGCGTTGGCGTTCGCTCAGATCTCGTAGGCCGGGAGGAGCTTGTCCACACCGACCTTCTCGAGGCGCACGAAGGCCGGCAGGCCGTTCTCGAACGGCACCTGCACTTCACCCTGGATGAGCGGCAAGGCGTAGCGGGCGAACTGGAAGTTCATGCTCACGCCGTCCTCGTTGATCCACTCCTTCGGGAGGTGCTTCACGCCGTTGGCGATCTCGGAGAGCGGCACGAGGGCCGTCTCACAGGAATACTGGTCGGTGTCGCCGCGGACGAGGATGACGCACTTGTCGGTCTCGCCGTTGACGGCGGCCTTCACGGCGGCCTGGCCGGCCATGAACGCCTCGTCGCTGTCCGTCTTCGAGGCGCTGAGCGCGGCCGCGCGCTGGGCATGGCCGAAACGGGCGACGCGGGACTTCACGCCGGGGATGCCGGCATCGACGAGACTGGCGAGATAATCGCCGGCACCACCGAGCTGGGTGTGGCCGAAGGCGTCGGTGCCGGTCGCGGTGGAGACGTAGTTGCCGTCCTTGTCGACGAGGCCTTCGCCGACGACGACCAAGCAGTACTTCTCGCGCTTGAGCACGCGACGGACGTCCTCGAGGAACTTCTCGGAGTCGAACGGCACCTCGGGCAGAGCAATGATGTGCGGCGGATCGTGCGGGTGATCGCGGCGCTTGGCCAGCGAGGCACCGGCGGCGACCCAGCCGGCCGAGCGGCCCATGACCTCGACGATCGAGACGAGATCGCCCTGGCCCATGGCCTCATGGTCGCAGGCGAGTTCGCGGATGATCGAGGAGACGAACTTGATGACCGAGCCGTAGCCCGGGCAGTGGTCCGTGGAGACGAGGTCGTTGTCGACCGTCTTCGGCACGCCGATGACGCGCATCTCCCAGCCCATCTGCTGGGCGAGCTTGGAGATCTTGTCGGCCGTGTCCTGGGAATCGTTGCCGCCCGCGTAGAAGAAATAGCGGATGTTGTGGGCCTTGAAGACCTCGATCACGCGCTCGAAGTCCTGCTGCTTCTTGAGCTTGTAGCGGCAGGTGCCCAGTGCGGCGCCGGGGGTGTAGCGCAGGCCGCGGATGGTCTGCTGCGACTCGGAAGCGAGATCGATGAACTCCTCGTTCAGGATGCCCAGCACGCCGTTGAGGCCGCCGTAGATCTCCTCGATGCAGGAGTGGTTGAGGGCTTCGCTGACGACGCCGGCGACGCTGGCGTTGATGACCGCGGTCGGTCCGCCGGATTGACCCACCA
>JAEXPL010000044.1 GCA_023446865.1 Verrucomicrobiota bacterium
ACTGCCTCCGATGAGGCGTCCTTGCGCGAAGCCCTGAATCGCTGTTCGCCCGCGACTTTGGAGGCGGCGCTGACCTACCGGCGCAGCGGGGATGTGACCGTGGTTCCAGCGGTGGTGCTCGGAATCATCGAGCGGTTTGTCGATCCCGAGCATCGACCGCGCCTGCAGACGGGCGAGACGGATCTGCGCGTGGTCGAGGACCTCGGGGTTGATTCGCTGACGATGCTCGAGGTGGTGATGCTCGTGGAGGAGAGCCTGAAGGTTTCGATCAAGAACGAGGAGTTGCGGGACCTTCGCACCATCGCCGACATCAACGCCTTCATCGAGGCGCGGCTGAGCGGCCGGACGGTGGCGCCGCCGAAACACCTCCCGGCGGAGGTGGTGTGCGAGGTGATGCCGATGCAGCCGCCGTTCCTTTTCATTCAGGAGGCCACCTTGAGTGCGACGGCGGCGAGCGGGCGCTACCAAGTCGCGGGCACGGAGTTTTTCCTGCAGGGCCATTTCAAGAACAACCCGGTGCTGCCCGCTTCGATCATGCTGGAGGCGCTCGGTCAGCTCGCGGTGCTGTTCCTGTTGCGCAGCGGCGCCCCGGAACTTGAGCAACCGGTCGACCCGGCAGCGGTGTTCTTCACGAGCTGTGAAGGCGTGCGTTGCTCGCGGGTGGTGAAACCCGGCGAGACGCTCCTGCTCTCGATCCGCCCGAAGCGCATCAAGGCGCCGCTGGCGACGTTCGAGGGTACGGTGAAAGTCGGCGGCGAGAAGGCGGCGTTTGCCGAGGAAATCACCCTAACCTTCGGATTCCTCACGCCGGCACCCGTGGCGGCGGCGGCACCGACGCCCTAAATCGGGCGCAGGGAAATACGAAAAGGGCCGGTCACTGACCGGCCCTGCGTGTTTTCAGAGGGGAGGAACGCTCAGGCTCATGAGACGAGAGCTGAGCGTCGAGTGACGAGCGCCAACCCGTCGGAACCCCGACAACTGTCGGTCGTGCGTCTGGTCTTTGCTTCCGAGGTTCTGCGCTCGTCTCTTGTCGGGTCGTCGCTCGACCGAGAGAAACGCTCAGCGGGTGCTGAAGCGGTAGACTGTCGCGGTGGCGTAGCGTTGACCGGGGCGGAGGATCGTACTCGGGAACGCGGGCTGGTTGGGCGAGTCCGGATAGTGCTGCGACTCGAGGCAGAAGCCGCTGCGGTGCACGTAAGGCAGGCCGCGTTTGCCGATGAGCGAGCCGTCGAGCCAGTTGCCGGAGTAGAGCTGGAAGCCGGGCTCCTCGGTGAACATCTCGAGCACGCGGCCGGTTTCGGCGTCGAACACTTCGGCGGCGGGGGCGAGTTTGCGGCCGGGCGCCGGATCGACGACGAAGTTGTGGTCGTAGCCGTTGCCGAACTCGAGCTGCTGGTGCTTGTCGCCGATGCGGGCGCCGATGGTCTCCCCCTTGGTGAAATCGAAGGGCGTGCCGGCGACGGGAGCGATGCCGGTCGGGATGAGGCCGGCAGAAACGGGGGTGTAGCGCGCCGCGAAGAGCTTGAGCTGGTGGCCGAGAATGTCGCCACGGCCCTCACCCTTGAGATTGAAGTAGGAGTGGTTGGTGAGATTGACCGGCGTGGCCTGGTCGGTCGTCGCCGAATAGTCGATGCGCAGCTCGTTGGCGTCGGTCAGGCGGTATTCGACGGTGACATCGAGGTTGCCGGGGAAGCCTTGGTCGCCATCGGGGCTGCGGTAGGTGAGGCGGAGGCCGGCGGCGCCGGGTTCGGAGAACGGCGCGGCGGTCCAGAGGACTTTGTCGAAGCCGAGGGGACCACCGTGGAGGTTGCAGGGCTGGTCGCCGGGGGTGTTGTTGCCGGCCAGTGTATAGGTCCGGCCATCGAGCGTGAACTTGGCGCCGCCGATGCGGTTGCCGAAGCGTCCGATGGTCGCGCCGAAGAACGGCGAGCGGTCGACGTACGGCGCGACGGTGTCGAAGCCGAGTACGATGTCGTCGAGCCGGCCGGTGCGGTCGGGCACAAGGAGGCGCACGAGGATGCCGCCGAAGTCGGTGATGTCGGCGCGGACGCCGGACTTGTTCTGGAGGCTGTAGAGGCGGGCTTCACGACCGTCGGGGAGACGGCCGAAGGATTGGCTGGACGACATGATGGAATAAGGGATGAGCGAGGGGCGCGGGAGGCGCCTATTCGACAGCGTGCTTTGTGGCGGTCGAGCTTCAAAGGCGGCGGCGCGGTGGCGTTGTGCGTCTCTCGTTTGAAGATTCGGGCCGATCCGAAAGAGCTTGGCGGAGTTTTCGTTTGCGGGACGAGGGCGGTCGCGGCTTAAAACCTAGACTCTGTCCGGCGTTCACCGCGACACCAACCCTCCCCCCCGGTAGCATCCCCGAACCCACTAATACTCTGCCTCGCAGCGGAGTCCCTGCGTATGTCTGAAACGTTTGGCATCTTCACGAGCGATATCGTCGTGTTCTTCCTCTTCATCGCGGCCGTCATTGCGGTCGGCCTGATCAAGTCGAAGGGCGAAGGCAAG
>JAEXPL010000062.1 GCA_023446865.1 Verrucomicrobiota bacterium
CCGAGCTCGCCGCCTTCACCCGCGACCTCTCGCCCGCCGATCCGCTCGTCGAGACCGTGCCGCTCCCACGCGGCACCAAGCCGACCGCGCTCACGCTCGAAGTCTTCGCCGCCGACGGTCGGCCCATCGTCTCCTACTCTCCGATTCGCCCGAAGGCCATGGCCTCCGAAGCCTTGGCGAAGGAGGCCGCGACCGAGCCGCCCGTGCCGGCCGACGTCCGGACCTCCGACGAGCTCTACCTCACCGGCCTCCACCTCGAGCAATACCGGCACGCCACGCGCCACCCCGAGTTCTACTGGCGCGAGGCGCTCCGCCGCGATCCCGGCGACTCCCGCTGCCACCTCGCGCTCGGCCGCTGGCACCTGCGCCGCGGCGAGTTCGCCGACGCCGAGCAGCACCTCCGCGCCAGCATCGCGCGCCAGACCTTCCGCAATCCTAATCCCGCCGACGGCGAGCCGCTTTACCAGCTCGGCCGCTGCCTCCAGCAACAGGCCCTCGCCGCTGCGCCCGCCGCCCGCGCCGCGCTGCTCGAGGCCGCCGAGGACGCATTTGCCAAAGCCACCTGGAACCACGCCTGGCGCTCCGCCGGCCACCTCGCCCTCGCCGAGATCGCCTGCATCCGCGCCGACTGGTCCGGCGCCCTCGCCCACCTCGACCGTTGCCGCCGCCTCGACACCGACAATCTCCATGCCCGCGATCTGGCGACATTCGTCCTCCGCCGCCTCGGCCGCGATGCCAAAGCCGCCACGCTCCTTCAGGACACGCTCCGTCTCGACCCGCTCGACGTCTGGGCACGCCACCTCGCCGGCCAGCCGCTGCCCGCCGACAACCAGTTCCGCCTCGACCTCGCGCTCGACTACGCCCGCGCCGGCCTCTTCGCCGAGGCGCTCGGCGTCGTGGCCGATGCCGACACCGCGGCGACCGACGGCACCGCGCCGCTTGTGAGCTACTATCGCGCGTGGCTCTGCCAACAGATGACTTCGTCAGACGGTATTCCCTCCGAAGGTGGACCGCGTTGCCCCCAACGCGGTCTGACGCGATTGAGGGCAATCGCGTACACGAGCCAACCTGAGACGAGATCCACTCCCACAGTCAGTGATGCAGTGCTTCGGCACCTCGCCGCCGCCGCCAGCGCCGCGCCCGACTACTGTTTCCCCGCCCGCCTCGAGGAAATCGCGATCCTCCAGTTCGCCCTCGCCACGAATCCGCTCGACGCCCGCGCACCGTTCTACCTCGGCAACCTCTTCTACGACCGTCGCCGTCACCAGGAAGCCATCAAGCTCTGGGAGCGCGCCGTCCGCCTCGAACCGGCCAACGCCGTCGCCTGGCGCAACCTCGGCATCGCGTACTTCAACATTCTCGGCCAGCCCGCCAAGGCCCGCCGCGCTTACGAGGCCGCCTTCCGCGCCAACCCCGCCGACGCCCGCCTGCTCTACGAGCGCGACCAGCTCTGGAAGCGCCTCGGCGAAAAGCCGGTCAAGCGTCTCCGCGAACTGGAGCGCCACGCCGACCTCGTCCGCACACGCGACGACCTTTGCGTCGAACTCTGCGCGCTCCACAACCAGACCGGCCGTCCCGTCGCCGCGCTGCCGATCCTCCAGACGCGCCGTTTCCAGCCCTGGGAAGGCGGCGAAGGCCAATCCCTCGGCCAACACGTCCGCACCCACCTTCTCCTCGGCCGCGCCGTGCTTGCGAAAGATCCCGCCGCCGCCCGCGCCCACTTCGAACAGGCGCTCGCCGCGCCGGAGAATCTCGGCGAGGCCAAACACCTGCTCGCCAACCAAAGCGACATCCGGCTCTGGCTCGGCGACGCCTGCGCCGCCGCCGGCGACAAGGTCGCCGCCCGCGCGCACTGGACCGCCGCCGCCACGTTCAAGGGCGACTTCCAAGCCATGAGCGTCCGCGCGTTCTCGGAGATGACGTACTACTCCGCCCTCGCGCTCCGCCGCCTCGGCAAGAAGGCCCAAGCCGACCGCCTCCTCCGCGACCTGCTCGCCTACGCGCAGACGCTCGCAAAGACCGAGGCGAAGATCGACTACTTCGCCACGTCGCTGCCGACAATGCTCCTCTTCGCCGACGACCTGCAGGCCCGCCAGCTCACGACCGCGAAGTTCCTCGAAGCCCAGGCCCGCCTCGGCCTCGGCGAAAAGAAACGCGCCGCAGCCCTCCTCGCCGAAGTCCTCCGCCGCGACCCCAACCACCCCCTCGCCGCCGATCTGAGCGCATCCGAGACCTAACGAGCGGGTACTGTCGTTCCGTCGAGAATCGAGGCCCAGTTGAGCTCAAGCCCAGGCAATAACTCAGAGCCAAACTTCGAGTTTCCTCCGAGCGTGGCAACAGGCTGTTCGTAGCCCTTGTCGCGGACGTATACACGGAGCACGGCAGTCTCAGAATCGATGTCCCAATACTCAGTGGCTCCGTTCTCGAAAGAGGATGCCGCGGCAAGCCCTGCAATGCGCTCATGGTCCGCTCGGTGCCAGACTTTGATCAGAATATCCGGGGCGCACTGGACAACACCGGCCGAGACAACTCTCGGTCGCCGGAAGACGCCAATATCCTGACATTCTCCGGGTGCACTGCCCGAGGAACTTGCCGAGTTGTACTTGAACGGGCCCAACACGACACTGACTCCAGCCGCTGAGTGGGCGTAACGATCGAGCGCGGAGAAGAGATTCCCAACGATCAGGCGATTTCGGAGCCGCTCCATTTCCGAACCGCTACTCCGCCGCTCACCCGTACACAGATCGAACTCATGGGTCACCCCATCGGGAGTCTCCACCTCAAATCGGAAACCGGATGTCTGCCAAGGCAACCGATCCCAGTCATGCGCAACCCACCAGAGGTCATTGGGGGATTGCGCCCACGAAGCTTGAGTGTCGAATAGCTCCGAGGCCTTGTACGCTCTGATCCGTCTTCCCTTCTCGCTAAAAATGAGAGCATCGTCCTCCCGTTTCTGAAAACCGCCTTCAAAGTCCGGCGAATATGAAACGCCCCACTCATGCGGCTCGAGCATCGCGAGATGTTCACCGTCGTCGGCCAGAAAGAGAACCCAGTTGGAGCCAAGCTCCATGCGCCAAAGCTCGCGCAGAGCGCCCCCCTTCTCAACCGCATAGGCAAATCCATCCAAGATCAGGCCCTCCTTCCGGTCGGATGGAAACGAGATGAAGCAATAGCGCCCGTTCGGCGAAGTGACGGCCCTAGGCTCGGGGTCTTTCGGCTCAAACGCCGTCAATGCAGCAGCCGCAACCAAACAACCCAGCATGCATCCGAGGATTCGCATGCTCGAGCCATAGTTGAAGCAACACTTCACGGCCAGTGAATACCCCGATCGGCCCGGTCGGCACACCCGTCCGGGCATCCATTCGATTTCCAACTGCCCTGCCACACGCTCCGATGGCGGGCGCAATAGTCCATCGATACCCTACCG
>JAEXPL010000097.1 GCA_023446865.1 Verrucomicrobiota bacterium
CCTTTCGTGCGGTAAAGCGCGAATGGCAGAAGACGCTGCCGGCCGCGGAAAAGGCGAAGCTCGACGCCCGGGAGCCCGATGAGATCCAAGCGGTCGCGCTGCGCGCCTCGGTTTTCCACGACCAAAACGCAGAGGAGACCCTCACCGGCCTGACGCTCGCCGTGCCGTGGCGGGAGTCCGCCGTCCGTGCCGGACTCTCACCGGCGGAGATCGAGCAACTCGCCCGCGACAAGTTCCTCATTGAAGACAGGCAGGTCGCCCAAAGCTTCTCGCCGTACATCGACCCCGAGCGCGCCGTCTTCGTCACCACCGATTCCCTGATCAACGGCTTCAATGTGTTGCTGAACGCCTCCATCTGCGAGTTGGAGCGACATCGGGCTAAGCAACTGCGCCGACACCTCGAAGGTATGCTCCCGCGAGTGGCAAACGAGGTAGAATCGATCGATAACGACTTACAAGGGCTCGATGCCAGCAAAGCGGTTCGTCACGCCGGATTGGTGATCGGTCCCGCAATCGTTTTGCTCCGCGGCTCACTCGCCACGATCGATCCGCGCGACCACCCGGAGATCCTCCATCAAGTGGAGCTGATCCGTCGGGCCGAAGCGCAGGAGACGCCCGCTTGGCTCGAGGTCTCGGCTTCTCGCACCGACACCATCGACTACCGCCAATTCCGGCCGGTCGGCTTCTACGCGGCCGACGAGAACCTAGCCGACTACTTCCGCGCCCTGCGCTGGCTGCAAACCGTCCCGTTCCGCCCCACCCTCGATCATGAGCTTCTTGCGGCGGCACTGCTGGACAAGTGTCGGAACTCGGCGTTCTGCGAAGGGCTCGTGGAGTCGGTGGGGACTACGATGATCGATACGTTCGATCCCATCGCCACGATGCCCTACAGCTTGCCCGCTCCGTTCATCACGAAGATGACCGTTCAGGAGTTCTACGGGGAAGCTCGTGACAAGCTGAGAAAACACTACGTCGGCCCTCTGTTCTTCCAGCGCCAGACCGAAGGCCGGAGCGTTGCCCAAGACACCGACGACCCGCTCCTGCTCGCTTCCTCGCGCTTCCTCTCGCCACCACCGGTATTCAGTGGAGCGCAGCAGGCGGCCGACGCCCCGCCGCCAGATGGCCTCACTATCGCGGCAGCCCATAGCTCAACGTTCGCTCGCGCCCGGCTACCGCAGCCAACACCCCCCCTCGAACAACTGATCAATCTCCCGCAGCTCGAAATCCAAGGAACCAGCTTCGGTTTCAGCGCCGAGTACTTCAACCTCCTCTGGGCTGCAACCGCTCCTCCAGATGACGCAGCACCCGAGTTCATGAAACGTGAGGCGTGGGCCGCGAAGAATTGCCTGACCGTTCTCGCCGGCTGGGCGCAGGGTCAGCACCGCCCCACGCCCCAGCACCACGGTTCAGGAAATTGCGACTGCGACACCTACACCTTGCCCGGGTTCGTCGAGCCAAACGCCACCTTCTACAGCCGCCTCGCCGACTTCGCCGCCAGCACCGGAGAGTACTTCGCCAGGCAAGGCACCTTTCTACCCCTGCCCGATGACGAAATCCGCGAACTGAGAGTCGCCATCGCGAAGCTCCAAGCGCTCGGGCCGTTCGAAGAAGGCCACTACTCGGATCTTCCTCGCGAAACGCAGGAGAGATTCGATCAGTGCTTCGACATCCAATTCAAATACAGGGATCTGCTCCCCCCGCTCCCGAAACGCGCTACCCGTGAAGCAGAACGCCTCGCCGTCATCGCCGCGTTGCAGGATCGAGCCGACCAGCTGGAGAAAGGAACAATTCCAGCGCGTCCCTCCCCGGCGAAGTTGCAGGAGCGCTGGTTCCGCCTCGTGCGCTTGGCCGGCAAACTGGCCGAGATCACCCATGCGCAACTCCGTGGTGACTTTGTAGACCAGAGCGTCGTTCAAAAATACGGCCACACTCTTGGCTTCATCATGGGCTACGATGACTCATCCTGGATGATTCCTCGCGACGATGCCCCGCGCTCGGCCGAGGTGCATCGCCAGCCTTCCGCCGATCGCGGCTTTGCCATCGGCATCGGCCGGCCGCGACTCATCCATGTGCTCTACCCCTACGAAGGCCGCGAAGTGCTCTGCACGGGCTCGGTGATAAGCTATTACGAGTACTGGGAACGCGAGCGCCTCACCGACGAGGAGTGGAAGGCGAAGCTCGATTCTCCCGCCGCGCCGCCGATGCCCGAGTGGCTCACGCCCTTCGTCGCCAAGTGAGGCCCGTCTGCGCCGGCCGACGTACGCGCGAGTCGCCTCACCTTCGTTCTCTTCGCTACCTTCTGTCGTACCCAACTGCGGGGGTCGTTTTGAAGGCCAGGCGTTCGTTCGCGCCTCATTCCGCATTCCCCATTCCGCGACTCCCCGCCCCGCCTCCGCCATTGACCCGCGGGCCTGCGGCGGCGTTTCATCGGCGCAGCCGCCGTCTCCCGTGCCCGCCCTGTCCCGCTTCCATCCCGCCGACTTCGACCCGACCCGACCGATCGCGCTGATCGCCGGCCAGGGCCAGTATCCGATCCGCATGGCCGCCGCGATCCGCCGCGCCGGTGTGCCGCGGCGCCTGATCGCGTTCGAGGAGGAGACCCCGGCCGAGCTCTACGCGAGTTTCCCCGAGTCCGAGCGCCGCATGCTGCTCGTCGGCCAACTCGGCAAGGCGCTCGACTCGCTCGAGAAATTCGGCGCCGGCTACGCGCTCATGGCCGGCCAGATCACGCCGCGCCGGCTCTTCAAGGGCCTACACCCCGACTGGAAGGCCGCCCGCATTCTCTTCTCCCTCAAGCGCCGCAACGCCGAGTCCATCTTCGGCGCGCTGGCCAAGGAGATCGCCGCCCTCGGCGTCACCCTGCTCGACGCCCGCTCCTTCCTCGACGACGAGCTCGCCTCCGAGGGCCCGATGACCGGCCGCTTCTCCGTGCCCGACGAATACCTCCAGCACGGCATCCACATCGCCAAGGAGGTCGCCCGCCTCGACATCGGCCAGGGCGTGGTCGTGCGCAAGGGCACCGTCGTCGCCGTCGAGGCGTTCGAGGGCACCGACGCCATGCTGCGCCGGGCCGGCGAGTTCAAGACCGAGCACCTGCTCTTCGTGAAGACGGTGAAACCGCGGCAGGACTTCCGGTTCGACGTGCCCGTTTTCGGGTTACGCACGCTCGAGAGCATGCGCGACGCCGGCATCGAGCACGCCGCCCTCGAGGCCGACAACACCATCGTGTTGGACAAGCAACGCGTGCTCGAACAAGCCCGCGCCTGGAAGATCCAGCTCTACGGCTACCGGTAGTCCGGATCGGCGCAGCGCCCCATTCCGCAGACGACAGAAGGTAACGAAGGCAACCAAGGGAGGACGGAAGAACGGCGATCGGGAACCCTCCTGATTCTCCCTGCAGCGGGGAAGCCTCGCTTCCAAGTGGAACATAAAACACTCCGCGACAGGACGGCGTTGTCCCGCAGGGGTTCATCCCTCAACTCGCCGCATCCCACCTCGGAGGCGGTCCCTCCGCTCACCCATATCGCTCGATCCGGACTGATGGCCCAAAACGGCGCAGCCGTTTTGTCAGGAATCTGCGGGCCGAAGGCCGCAGATTCCTAGCGCGTCTGCAGGCGGATCTTGTTCAGGCCGTTCTTGCGGCAGAGATCCATGATCTTGGTCACGGACTTGAGCGCTGTGTTCTCGTCGGAGCGGATCAGGACAGTGATGTCCTTGTCCACCTTCGCGAGCTCGCCGGCGACGTTCTCGATCTCGTCGACCGTGGCCTCGCGCTTGTCGAGCACCAGCTCGCCGCCCTTGCCCTGGATGGTGACCCGAACCTTGTCGTCCTTGTCGACCGAGATCATGACCTGGCTGACGAAGACGTTCTTCCCCGCCGTCTCCACTTTCGGGAGCGTGAGGTTGAGTGTGCCGCCGCTGGCCTCGCGAAACTGCATCGTCGCGAAGGTGAAGAAGACGAGCATCACCAGCACGTCGATCAGCGGCACGAGGGGCAACTCGGGCCGGCGGTAGCGTTCGCTGCGCAGGCTCATAGGGCCGCCGAGTCCTCCGCCTTCACCTCGGCCTTCGGGCGCACCCGGGCGATCACGCGCTCGAGCAACACGTCAAGTTGCGCCGCGTGGTGGTCGATCCTGCGCTGGATGTAGCCGTTGCCGACGAGAGCGAGCAACGCCACCGCGAGACCGAGCAAGGTGGCCGAGAGCGCATAGCCTACGCTTTGGGAAAACTTCGCCGGATCGGGCAAGCCGGTCACTTGGTCGCGCGTACTGGCGAAGGCGCCGAGCAAACCCGAGACCGTGCCGATCAGGCCGAGAAGCGGCGCGCCAGTATAGATCGTGTCGAGGTAGCGCACACCACGTTCCATCTTCATCACCTCGAGCCGCGCATACGCCTTGGTGGCGGCTGGGTCGCTCGCATGGCGCTCGGCGAACTCGATCACGCGACCGAGCACCGAGAAGCGCCCGCCCGCGGTCGCCTTGTTGAGCAGCACCGCCTCGGCGAGCTCGGGTGGCAGCACGGCCGCCGTGCGTAGGGCGAACGCGCGCTCGCAGATGATGAACATCGCGATCACCGAGCACGCGAACAGCGGATAGGCCAGCATGCCGGCCTCATGGAAAACGCGGACCCAATCAACAACAGCGAGAATCATGGGAAAGGGCCTTATGACGTGCGCCGCCCCGAAAGGTTTCGCAACGCGGAAAAACAGAGGCCGGGGCTTGCGGCCCCGGCCTGCAAAACGTCGGTAGGTCCGGTCTTCGACCGGCCACTTCGGATTCACGCCTTCCCCGGCGGCTCACGCCCTTGGCGGCCGGTCGGAGACCGGCCCTACCCGGCAAGCGTGAGAGCCCAGAGTGGCCGGTCAGAGACCGGCCCTACTTCAGGCCGCCAGATACGGCAGCTTCTTCGCGAGCGCCTGCACCTGCGGCACGCCCTCGAGCAGCTCGCCGATCGCGTCCCAGCGGCCATTAACCAAGGCGTCGCGCGCGGACTCGCGCATCGTGATCTTGATCTTCTGGCCGCCGAAGCGGACTTCGAGCGCGGCGAGGTCGACGACGACCTCCGTCTGCGGATTCGCCTCAATCGCGGCGGCGACCTTGGCGATGTCGTCGCGGGTAGCGGTCACGCACGGGATGCCGAGCGTGGTCGAGTTGCCGAAGAAAATCTCGGCGTAGCCTTCGGCGATGATCGCGCGGAAGCCGTACTTCTGGATCGCCTGCGGCGCGTGCTCACGGGAGGAGCCGCAGCCGAAGTTGGCGCCGGAGAGCAGGACTGTCGCGCCCTGGAAACGCGGCTCGTTGAGCGGGTGCTGCTTCGGGGAGCCGTCGGGATTCTTGCGGACGTCGAAGAAGACGAACTCGCCGAGACCATCGAACGAGACGCACTTCATGAAGCGCGCCGGGATGATGCGGTCGGTGTCGATGTCGTTGCCGGGAACGAAGACGCCGCGGCCGGCGACTTGGGAGATTTTTGCGAGAGCCATTTTCGGAGGGGAACCACTAATGCCCACTAATGGGCACTAATCGGTTCGGAGTATTAGTGAAGATTAGTGTCGATTAGTGGTTTCACTTTCCGGAGACCGCGAAGACTTCGCGGGCGTCGGCGACGTGGCCGGTGAGCGCGGCGGCGGCGACCATGAGCGGGCTCATGAGGATCGTGCGGCCGGTGGGGCTGCCCTGGCGGCCCTTGAAGTTGCGGTTCGACGAGCTGGCGGAGACTTGGTCGCCGACGAGCTTGTCGGGGTTCATCGCGAGACACATCGAGCAGCCGGCCTCACGCCACTCGAAGCCCGCCTCGGCGAGGATCTTGTCGATGCCGAGCTTCTGGCACTGGAGGGCGACGATCTGCGAACCGGGAACGGCGATGGCCTTGATACCCTTCGCAACCTTGCGGCCCTTCACGTACCGGGCGACCTCCTCGAAATCGGAGAGGCGGCCGTTGGTGCACGAGCCGAGGAACGCGACGTCGATCTTGGTGCCCTTGATCGGAGCGCCGGGTGCGAACTTCATGTACTCGAGCGCCTCGACGATCGAAGCCTTCTCGTCGGCGCTGGTGGCCGAGGCGGGCGTCGGGATGTTCTCGCCCACGCCGATGGCCTGGCCGGGATTGATGCCCCAGGTGACGGTCGGCTCGATCGTGGCGGCGTCGATCTTCACGACGTCGTCGTACTTGCAACCCGGATCCGAGGCGAAGGACTTCCAGCGCGCGACCGCGGTGTCCCACTCGGCGCCCTTCGGCGAGTACGGCCGTCCCTTGAGGTAGGCGAACGTGGTCTCGTCGGGATTGACGTAGCCGGCGCGCGCGCCGCCCTCGATGGACATGTTGCACACGGTCATGCGCTCCTCCATCGACATGCGGTCGAACACATCGCCCGCGTACTCGTAGGCGAAGCCGGTGCCGCCGTTCACGCCGAGCTGGCGGATGATGTGGAGGATCACGTCCTTGGCGTAGACGCCGGGGCGGAGTTTCCCGTTCACCTCGATGCGGCGGACCTTGAGCGCGCCCAGCGCCATCGTCTGGGTCGCGAGCACGTCGCGGATCTGCGTCGTGCCGATGCCGAAGGCGATCGCGCCGAACGCGCCGTGCGTGGAGGTGTGCGAGTCGCCGCAGGCGATCGTCGTGCCCGGCTGGGTGATGCCCTGCTCCGGCCCGACGATGTGGACGACGCCCTGCTTGCCCGTGGCGCGGTCGAAGAAGGTGATGCCGAACTCCGCGCAGTTCTTGCGGATGGCGTCCATCATGGCCTGCGCGAGCGGGTCGGCGTAGGGCTCGGCGAACTGGTCGGTCGGCACGATGTGGTCGACCGTCGCGAAGGTGCGGTGCGGCATGGCGACCTTGAGCTTGAGGTCGCGGAGCATGCCGAACGCCTGCGGGCTGGTGACCTCGTGGATGA
>JAEXPL010000166.1 GCA_023446865.1 Verrucomicrobiota bacterium
CTCGGATCCATTCTTCCAGACGGAGCGCCTCGGCCTCCGCCAGCACAACCGGCAAACTTTTGCGCGACATCCGGCCATCCTGCTGGCTCCGCGCTTATGACGACCTATTTGTGGGACACTACACTAGATCCCAACGCGACGATCACGAGTTTTGTCGAGGTTCGTGTCGGGGACGACGAACTCAAAAAGAAACGCAAGTAACTCACCGGACCTCACGTGAAATCGGCACCATCGGTCAGTATTCCGGACCTGCTTGAGTCGACTCTGGTATCGCACGGATACCGAAAGTTCGACAAACGGCATTGGCGTCAACAGTTGAGCCCGCGAATCATTACCGGCATCACCGTCAGCGAACTGGCGCGGGGTGGCGCTGAGTCCCACGACGCTGAGGTGATCTGTTCGTTATCGGATCTCGTGATCGACCGTATTCGCTTTTTGAAACCTGATGTCAAACTGCCGAAATTCCCATTCCCCTCGTTTACTCAGAAACTGACCTCCTCGTTTCCCGATGGGGAGCTATGGAATCCTTCATACCCAAGAGGAGGAGACGGACGTCCGATTCTGGCAAGGTTTGCCGCGTTACTAGACGTGCATGTGCTCCCCTTCTTCAAGAGGCACAGTACGCCCGAAACAGCTCTTGGGCTATTTCTAGAACCAGGAGGCGCAGCGGCTTTCGAGGTTGAGGTCAGCTCGTCGATTGCGAAGGAAGGCCTCTCCAAGGTCGAGACTTTGGTGCGAAAGTGTTCGAAACAGTATGGAGTTACCGCCTCTCACCGGGACTCGTTCTTCGCGAGGATCAGAACCATGACCGATCAAGACCTATCGGCTATCGTCGCACCGTTCAGGAAGGCGGATTGAGTGGGGCACGTATAGACCTGTAGATACAACGCGATGCGGTGCCGAGCGGCACACGGCGCGCCCGTCGTCCTTGCGTTGCTGCGGTCGCCGTTCACGCCGTCTGCTTCCTCCCTCCGCTCGCGCTGGCGTCGCTCCAGTCCGGTATCGTCCATCCCCGCCGGCGGCGGCGAGCCCTCGCGGGAGCTCGGGCGACACGCGGCGCTCCGTTGAACCCGCGCCGTCGCCGTCCCGGCCACGCTGCGCGTTGCTCCGCGCTTCCGAGTCGGCGACCGCCGATCCGGTCCGGCGGGGACCCCGCTGCGCCCATTGGGCTGCCGCGCGTGCCTCAACCTTCGCCGTCCCCGGCGCGCTCGCGCTTGCCGAGGCGGCGGCGGGTCGGCGTGCGCGCTCCTCGCGTGGCTCGTCGGCCCTCGGCTGCGTTCGCGTCGCCTCCGCTGTGCTCACTGCGGCCGGGTCCGTGTGGCCCGGCTCTCGCGGTGCCCGCTCACTCGCCCCGAGCAAGCCGGGGCGTCTGGCGTGATCGGGCACCTGTTGCGCAGGTCGACCGCCGGCACGGACGCCGTCGGCCCTCCGCTCCGCTCTACCGGCTGCGCTGCGGCCCGTCGCCGACCGTCCCGGCTGCCTGCGGCGCTCCGCAGTATCCGCGCCGCGATTGCCTCCGCGCTGGCGCGCTGCGCCTCGCGAAGCTCGTTGCCGCCCACCTTCGCCAAGGCTCCGGCGGGCAAGCCTACGCCTTGCGTCCTCGGCTCCGCTGCGCTCATCCCGAGGCCGCAAGCCGCCCGGCTCGCGCTGCTCGCCTTGCGCCGGGCCTAACCCCCGGCGCGGCAAGTCTCCCGCGGTCCTTCGCTTCGTCGCTTCGGTGTCGTGCATGGTGACGATGACGACCGAACAGGCCGGCCGCGACAACGCCGCCGGCCTGCCGGAAATGGCGTAGGCCGCCTCCCGCAATCACGGTATCCGCTTCCTCCCGCCTTTGCCTGCGAAGAGCGGAGTTGGAGGCACCGCGTCCCCCGCGCTTTTTCGGTAAGGACGCAAGGCCCTAACGAGTTCGCGACTTCGATCCCGGGTCGCCGCCCGTCGCCATCGTCCGGCCCAACAGACGCAATACCCTAACGACTTCGTGACCGATTCGGGCGCCATCGAAAGTGCTGCGTAAGACACCCACAGGCACCCAACTTTCCGATGCGCACAGGTGCCAAAACCCACGTGAAACCCGAGCATTTCCAGCCGGATTTCGCGCAACCGCGCGTGCATTTCCACATCTGCCGACGTGGCTTCGCGACCGCCCAAACACCAACCCCTCCACGCAAAAGACCGTCGTTCCGGACCAGGATTATGATGTGAACCGTGCGACTAGCTCCCCAACCCGGGGCAAGAGTTGCTCTGCCGAACGACCGGCACCGAACACGGCAAACTCCTGCGGACAATACCCCTCCCCCGCGATTCGGCTGCAAAGCGGCGCGAGCGCCCGGTTCAGCTCGATTGCCTGAAGATCGGCGGAGTAGCCCGCGAACGCCGACGAGGCGATCAGGTCATGAAAGCGCCGGATGAGCGTGAAGAGGACCGCCCACGGCACCCATTGCGGGAACTCGGCGGAGCCATCCGGTGACCAGGTCAGCAGGAAGCGCCAGTGCTCGCGGGGGGCGATGAAGCGTTTCTCGCGACCGTCACGGGTGGCATAGACGTGGCCGGAGACCTCGAGTTCGTTGAGGACGTTTTGCACGGAGCCGCGGAAGTAGCCGGTTTCGCGGGCGATCTGTGCGGGATGCCCGGACTCGTGCGCGAGCAGCCACGCCATGACCTCCGCGCGCGACTGCATGCCGAAGAGCGCCCGCAGTTGCAGCAGGAACGCCCCGGGCTGGTTGGTGCGCGGCGGTTTGCTGAGGCCGTGCGGCTCGACCGGCGTGCGCAGCCAGCCCCAGCGACGGAAGATTTCGTCCGTACGGTTCGGCGACGGGAGATGCGGAAACAATGGCACCGGCTGGTCCACCTGCGGCGGTTTCTTCGCGAAGCCCTTCCACTTCGAGTGCGCGGAGCGCTGCGTCAGATGCTCCGCCAAGGCGCCGAGCACCGTGACGTCGCCTAGCCCGAGCTCACATTGGAGCCGCGCCATCCGAAGCAGGTTGATCCAGTCGCCGTTCTGCTGGAGCCAGTCGGCGATCTCGTCGAACAGCCGCGCGTCGTGGCGCGCGAACACCGTCGAGACCAGCAGCAACGCCTCCGGATCGACAGCGGCATTGCCGCCCGGGGCGACGTGCCCGGCCACGCCGAGCGCCGACCACTGCCGCCAGAGCAGGTCGACGACGGACCGCCGCAGATCCTCGCTAGAGTTGGGCAACGAGTTCGCCATGGCCGAGGTGTTTGAGCATTTCGCCGAGAAGGAGCCGGAAGCCGTCGGACGGATCCTGTGTGCGCGTCCAACGGGCGGCGTCGAGAAACTCGTCCGCCGTGGGCTGCAAATCGAGGAGGTCCTGCAAATGCCGGCCGCCATCGCGGTCGACGGCGGCGTGGAGTTTCAGGAAGATCTGATCCCGCCGGCTGATGAAGCTGATGAGGAGGCGCGACCCATAGCTCTCCGTGGTGAGCCGCGATTGCAGGCCCTCCGGCAGGCCGCACCGAAACAACGTTTCATCGGCAACCTGGTCGTTGAGCCAGTCGCGCGGCAGATCGAGTTGCGCGCCGACGTCGTCGGCCGCCACGCGGAGCCAGTCGGGCAGTGGCCGCGGCGTGACCAGCCGGTTCGCCTCGATCCGGGCTAGAATGTCGACGTCCTGCGTTGTCGTCCGGCTCACCAGCCCGAGAGCGAGCAGCGACGAGCCGCCGCAGACGACAAAGTGCTGCGCCGGGTGATTCCGCGCTGCCAGTAACTCCGCCAGTAGGCCGAGGGCGCGATCCAGTGAGTCTGGAGTGATCTGCGGCATGTGAGCTACTTAAAGTAATCATTCTGATTAGTTCAAGTATGTTTTCGGCAGGCCTGTTTCTGCGCTCGTCGCATTCCGTCCAGCGCGCCGCCCCAAACCGCCAACCAGTGCGAAGACCCTCCTAAAACCCGATCACGCACGCCAAACTGCCCATATTCCCCTGTCAGCAAACCTGTCAGTGAATCCCCCGTTTTTGGTAGTTCCGAGTTTTTCCGGAGTTCTGCCGAATCGTGGTTGAGTCAGAGCCGATAGTTGCGCAACTTGCTCCTGTTCCGGCCCTTGTATCAGCCGATTCCGGCCCGCGCCTCCAAGCTTTTACCTCTGAAAGAGGCGTCTGGGCCGGCCGAAATGCCAAAAAGTTTTTGGCATTCGTTTGGAGAAAACCCCATTCCGCTCATAGCCCCAAGGGTGGGGCGTCCCAGAAAACCACCCTCGATCACGCCAATAACCCGACCAGATGGCTCGGTCGGGTTTCGCGTGCGTGCGGTGGTTCTCGGAGACGACCGCCGCAAGATCGTCGGCACGATCGACGAAGCGCGACTCTTGGCCGCGCAGTGGGTCGATGGCCGGGCGGAGGAACTGCGTGTCTTGCCGACGAGGCTCAGCCCGGCGCAGCTGGGCGACGCCGAAGCGGCTAGCCGTTTCTTGGATGGTCTCGGGTTGGGTTTTCTCGACGCCGCGAAGTGGCTTCTGGCCAACTACAAGCGGCCTTCCCACGCCGAATGGGAAGCCGAGGTCACCGAATACGAGGCGGATCGTCGCCGGGTGGGTATTTCCGAAAGTCAGATTTCGAATGTCGCGAAGGCCGCGAAGCGATTCAGCGCGCACGTGGCCCGTCCGTCGATCGGAGCCCCAACGCGGGCGGAGATCGAAGGTTTTCTCGGGACTCTCGGTCCCGAAGTTAGTCCCTACACGTATAACGGCTTGCTGGGGGACTTGGGCACGTTCCTGCAATGGCTGGTCACCAAAGGCCGGCTTCAAGAAAACCCTGCCGCGGGTATGGAGCGCCGCCGGATCAAGCGGAAGCTGCCGCCCACGCTCAAACCGCCGGCGGTGGAGGCGCTGCTTCGCGATTTGGAAGCCTCTGACCCGGAATGGGTGCCTTATGCTGCGCTGTGCGTGTTCGGGGCCATGCGGCCCGGGACACGTGAAGGCGAGGCGTTCCGCCTCGACGCCGATCTGCGCGCCGGCCGCGAGGTGTTCCACCCAGGCGGCATCGAGATCCATGGCAAGGCCCATGGCACGCGTATCGTGCCTTGGGACATGTGCGGGCCGCTCAAGGCGTGGTTGGATGCCTACCCGCCGCGAAGCGGGTTGTGGCCGTCGGACTCGCCCACGGCTGCGGAGCGGGCGTGGGAAAAAGTGCGCGAAAAGCACAGCCTTTCGGCCGACGTGCTGAGACACACCGCGATTTCCGCGATGTGCTACGCGCCAGGCGCCTCGCTGGCGAAGGTTGCCATTGCGGTCGGCAACTCCGAGCCGATGATTCGTAAGCACTATCTCGGCCGATGGTCGGACGAGATGACGCAGGCCCTGTGGGCGCTGCGGCCGATGCTGAAGACGGCGATGAGTGCGTGACTCGCACCGGCTTATTGAGACTGGCGGGGTGAAGGGGCGGGACACAGACGCCCCACCCGGGTGTCGGGCGGAGCCTGACGGAGGGTGTCGGGGGGCAGCAGGCCCCCTGACCAAGAGGCCATATTCATTCCCCGAGCGAAGCGAGCGGGCAAGGGAGACGCTGTTGCAAGCGGCTCCCGACGTGGAGGGGGGGTTTGCACCCCCC
>JAEXPL010000292.1 GCA_023446865.1 Verrucomicrobiota bacterium
CGGGCGGCGTTGCCGCCGCGGTTCGGCCCGGTCTCCCACCGGATGCGATCACCGAAGCTGCGGAGCACCGCCACGCTGCCGTCGGTCGAGCCGTCGTCGATCACGACGACCTCGATCCGCGGGTACGTCTGGTCGAGCGCACTCCGGATCGCCTCGCCGACCCACCGTTCCGCGTTGAAGCACGGGATGATGACGCTGACCAGCGGCGGCGTCACGGCTGCGGGCGGCTTTCGGATCTCCGGGTGTGCACGACCCCAGCTATGGGCGACCGCTGCGCCCGGTTCAACCCCGGGCTTCCACGGGAAGGACACCGCGCAACGACCCAGCAAGTGCCAAGCCCCCAATCTCCGCCCGTTCCCGCGCGATCCCACCACTCTCTGCCGACCGAACGGTTTCGGCCCGCCCGGCCGCTGCGGTCGTCCACGCCATGGGCGAACGAAAACCCATCCAGGTTGAGACGGTTCACCTTTTGACAGCTGCCGCCAACCCGCCTGATCTTGGGCGCAACCCTTCCCCCCGAAGACATGTCCAACTCCGCTCCGCTCCGTTCCGTCGCCGGCCTTCTGGCCGCGCTCGCGCTCACCGCCTCCGCCCACGCGGCCCCGGCCCCGATCACCGGCCACGTCGCCACCCCGCCCGGCCCCGACTGGGCGAAGAACGCCGTGTTCTATCAGGTCTACCCGCAGACCTACGCCGACTCCAACGGCGACGGCATCGGCGACCTCCCCGGCCTCATCGCGAAGCTCGACTACATCCGCTCGCTCGGCGCCGACGCGATCTGGATCAACCCCTTCTTCGACTCGCCCTTCAACGACGCCGGCTACGACATCCGCGACCACTACAAGGTCGCCCCGCGCTACGGCACCAACGACGACGCCCGCCGCCTCTTCGCCGAGGCCCACAAGCGCGGCATGAAGGTCCTCTTCGACTACGTCATCACCTACACCGCGATCGACAACCCGTGGTTCGTCGAGTCCGCCAGCGGCCGGCCCGGCCCGCACGCCGACTGGTACATCTGGACCGACAACGTGTGGATCAACGAGCCGGGCGACGGCTGGGTCCACGGCTACGGCCAGCGCAACGGCAACTTCCTGAGCAACTTCTTCTGGAACGAGCCGGCATTGAACTACGGCTACGGCGCGCCCGATCCCGCCAAGCCCTGGCAGCTCTCCTCCCGCGCCCCCGCCGTGCAGGCCCTCCGCGCCGAGATGCAGAAGGTCATGCGCTTCTGGCTCGACATGGGCGCCGACGGTTTCCGCGCCGACATGGCCAACTCCATGGTCAAGGGCAAGGACCCCGCCAACGACACCGGCGCCTACTGGCACGAGGTGCGCGCCATCCTCGACCGCGACTACCCGCAGGCCTTCATCGTCGCCGAGTGGTCCGAGCCCGAGGGCGCGCTCGACCGCGCCTTCCACGCCTGCTTCTTCCACTGGGCGCCCGGCTTCAACGAACTCTACCAGAAGGAGAGCTGGCGCATCCTCAACGGCGTCACCGACGGCCACAGCTTCTTCGACCGCGAAGGCAAGGGCGACGTCTCCGCCTTCCTCAAGAGCTACCTGCCCGGCTACCTCGCCACGCGCAACAAGGGCTACGTCTGCGTCCCGCTCGGCAACCACGACCTCGCCCGCCTCGGCAACCGGCGCACGGACGCCGAACTCGAGGCGCTCACCGCGTTCGGCATCACCATGCCCGGCGTGCCGTTCATCTACTACGGCACCGAGATTGGCATGCGCCAGCTCGGCAACGACCTCCCGCAGATCGAGGGCGCGTTCAAGCCCCGCGCCAGCGCCCGCACGCCGATGCAGTGGGCCCCCGGCGCCAACCTCGGCTTCTCTTCCGCCCCGGCCGACAAGCTCTATCTCCCCGTCGATGCCGCCGCCGATGCGCCCACGGTGGCCGCGCAGGAGCAGAACCCGGACTCGCTTCTCAACCGCACCCGCAAGCTCATCCGCCTCAAGCACGAGGAGCCCGCCCTCGCCGCCGGGGCCGAGTTCGTCCCACTCTTCGCGCAGGCCAACACGTATCCGCTGGTCTATGCCCGCGCAGCCGGCGACTCCGTGCTGCTCGTCGCCTTCAACCCCTCCGCCCGTCCCGCCACCGCGCTGTTCGAGTTCGTCACCCCGCACAAGGGCTTCGAGCTCCTCGCCGGCCAAGCCGCGACGATCCAGGAGGGCCCCGGCTCGCTCCGCCTCGACCTCGCCGGCCAGACCTACGCCATCTACCGCCTCGTGCGGTAGACCGCGCGCGACGCAATGCGCCACAGTCTGCGAATCCGACTGTGGCGCTGCTCCCCGACCTGAGCCGGTCGAAGGGGCCAGAGCAGCGATCCGCCCGGGAACGCCGAGCTCCAGCTCGGCTCCACTCCCCGCCGTTCTCGCGAACGGCGCCACAACACCTCTCGATGTGGCGCTGCTCGCCAGAGCAGCGATTCTCCGTAGCTGGGCGACGCAGTCGCTCAGCCGCAACGGCTCAAGCTCCATGCCGCAGTCGGAACCGACAAAAGGTAACGAAGAGAACGAAGCACAAGCACGTGAAGGCCACAAAATCTGCGCCCCGCAGGTGAACGAGAGTTCCTCATGTACTCCGGTAGCATTGTCCCGCTGTCCGGAGCGCCTTTGTTTTCTTCGTTACCTTCTGTCGTCTGCTGCATTTGGGCTGATGGTCTAGCGCTTGTCACTCGACGCTCGACTCTCGCCTGCATCGCCCCGCGTTCAGCCCCGCCGCCGACGCGGCCGCCGCGAGTTCTGCCGCAGCCACGCGGCGTAGCCCATCTCATCGAGTTCACCAGCGGCCAGCGCCAGCGTCTGGAGCACGGCATCGACCTCGGTGGCGGTGAACTCGTGGCCGTTCAGTTCCAGAAAGAGCACAGCCACGGAGAAGCCGATGCGTTTGTTGCCGTCGATGAAGGGATGATTGCGCACCAGCCCGAACGCGTAGGCCGCGGCCAAGGCAACCACGTCGCGCTTGTCATACGCAAACTGCTGCCGGGGTCGTGCCAGGGCCGAGTCAAACAGCCCCTCGTCGCGGATACCGTGCAGCCCGCCGAACTCGGCGAGCAGTTGCTCGTGCAGCGCCAGCACCGTCTCCCGCAGAACCCAGCGCGGCTCCTTCATTTGGCCAGTTCGCGCAGCGCGTTGTGGTAGCGACGCATGAGGCCCTTCGCCACCGCCATCTGTTGCTCGAATTCCGTGTCGCCCTTGGTCACGCGATAGCCATCGGGCGACTCGGTGAGATAGAGCGCCTGGCCTTCCTCGACCTGCATCGCGGCGAGCGCCTCCTTGGGCAGGATGACGCCGAGGGAATTGCCGACCTTCCGGACCTTGAGCTTGATGGCCATGCCCGCAGCGTGGCCACGGATGTTATAACGTCAAGCGGCACGCCAACGCGGTACTCCGCCCGGGACCGCCGAGCTCCTGCTCGGCTCCGCGCCGCGCTGTTCCGGCGAACGGCGCTACAACACCTCTCGATGTGGCGCTGCTCGCCAGAGCAGCGATCTGCCGAGGCTGAGCGACCCCGTCGCGCAGCCACAACCCCCCCCC
>JAEXPL010000304.1 GCA_023446865.1 Verrucomicrobiota bacterium
ACCTACCCCCGCCGCATCCGTATCGGGCAGGTGCTCACGATTCCCGGCGCCGGCGCCGCCCGGGCGGCCATGCCGCCCCCTTCGCTCGTGCCGGAGGTCGAGATCGCACCGGTCGCCCCCGTCGAGCCGGTCGGCGGCGAGAGCGCCATGGATGCCCCGGTGATCCGGGTCGACGAGCCGCCGCCGGCCGTGCCCGCGCCGCAGGTCTACTGAGTTCCGAACCTTCCGCCCTGTGTCCTCGCCGCCGCCCGTGTCCACCTCCGCCACCGCTACCGCTCCCGAGCCCGCCGCACCGCGCTTTTCGCTGCAGTTCCACCCCGTGTGGATCGTGCTGATCTGCGCGGTGGCGTTGTCGATCCTCGGGCTGACCATCCTGTTCAGCAGCACGATCGCGAAGGGCGCGGACCCGTTGTTCTTCCTGAAGCGGCAGCTGATCTGGCTCGCGGTGTCGGTGGTGCTCGGCTGGGTGGTGAGCCGCATCGACCTCGAGCGGGCCCGCGGCTTCGCGTGGATCATCGCCGGGGTGGCGCTTGTGGCGTTGCTTGGCGTGCTCATCCCGGGCATCGGCCGCACCGTCAACGGCGCGCGCCGCTGGGTGGACCTCGTCGTCATGCGCGTGCAGCCCTCGGAGTTCGCGAAACTCGCGATGGTGTTCGCGCTGGCGCACTACTGCGGCATCAACCAGCGGCACATGGCCACGCTCAAGCGCGGCTTCGTCATCCCGTGCGCGGGCATCGGCCTGTTCGCGCTGCTCATCATTGCCGAGCCGGACTTCGGCACCACCGCCCTCACCGGAGTCGTGGGCTTCATCATGCTCTACCTCGCCGGGGCGCGCCTGCGCTACATGGTGCCCACCGTGCTCGCCGGGGTGACCGCCTTCTCCCTCGCCGTCTGGCACGACCCGGTGCGGTTCGGCCGCATCACCGCGTTCCTGGATGTCGAGGGCAACCGGTCCGATGGCGCGTATCAGCTCTGGCAGGCCATCCTGGCCTTCGCCTCCGGCGGCGTCGAGGGCGTGGGCCTCGGCAACGGCCGGCAGCAACTGGCCTTCCTGCCCGAGGCGCACACCGACTTCATCTTCGCCGTCGTCGGCGAGGAGCTCGGACTCTGGGCGACCCTCGGGACGGTCGCGCTCTTCGCGGTCCTGTTCGCGGCCGGGCTCGCGCACCTGCGCCGCGCCCCCAATCTCTTTGGCTACCTGCTCGTGGCCGGCTCGCTCCTCCTGCTCGCGCTCCAGTCGATCATTAACCTCGGGGTCGTCACCGGTTCGCTGCCGACCAAGGGCATGTCGATGCCGTTTATCTCCTACGGCGGTTCGAACCTGCTGTTGATGGGCTTCATCGTCGGCCTGTTCTTCAACACCCGCCGCGCGTGGAGCCGGCCGAACCTCGCGCCGAGCCGCGCGTTGATGGAGGTGAGCGCGTGAGCCGCTTCCTCGTCGCCTGCGGCGGCACCGGCGGTCACCTCGCCCCCGGCATCGCCCTCGCCGAGGGCCTGGTCGCCCGCGGCCACGAACCCCACCTCCTGATCTCGCACAAGCAGATCGACGCCAAGCTCGTCGAGAAATACCCGTGGCTGAAGGTGGCCCGCATCCCCGCCGCGCCGCTCACCGCCAACCCGGTCGGCTTCGCACGCTTCCTCTGGCAGCAGAGCGCCGGCTTCGCCTTCGGGCTCGAACAGCTCCGGCAGGTGCGGCCTGCCGCCGTGATCGGCTTCGGCGGTTTCACCACCGCCAGCATCGTGTTGGCTGCCCGGATGCGCCGGGTGCCGGTCGCGTTGCATGAGGCCAACCGGGTCCCGGGCCGCGCCGTCCGGCTCCTCAGCCGCCTCGCGAAACGCGTCTATCTTCCCCCGGGCGTGCGACTCAGCCGCGCCCGCGGCGGCACGGTGCGGGCGCAGGGCCTGCCCGTGCGCCACGAGTTCCAGCGGCTGCCCCGGGCGGCGGCACTGGCCGAGCTGCAGATCGAGCCCGCCCGCCGGCTCGTCGCCGTGCTCGGCGGCAGCCAGGGCGCGACCGCCCTCAACGACTGGGCTGAGCAGAACCTCGAGTTGCTCGCGCTCGAGGGCGTGCAGGTCGTCTGCGTCTGCGGCCCCGGCAAGCGCACCGCGCGCGAGGAGCGCACCCTGCGTACCCGCGATGGCGCCACGGTGAAGTCGTACTTCGTCCCGTTCTGCGACCGCATGGCGGCGCTGCTCTCCTGCGCCGACCTCGTCGTCTCCCGCGCCGGCGCCGGCACGCTCGCCGAGTTGGCGCGCATCGGCACGCCGGCCGTGCTCGTCCCGTTCCCGCACGCGGCCGACAACCACCAGGCGGCCAATGCGCAGTTCTTCGAGCAGCAGGGCGGCGGCTTGGTCGTCGACCAGCGCTTCGTCTCCGGTCTCCTCAAGGAGGTGCTCGACCTCGTCTCCAACGACTGGTTGCTCGGCAAGTTCCGCGACAACCTGCAGCGCATCGACCAGGAGAACTCGCTCGACGCCATGATCGACGACCTGCTCGCCCTCGCCGCGACCGCGCCCGCCTCGGCATGACCGGCCCCCTCCAGCTCGCTCCGCTCTTCGGCCGCCCTGTGCGGCACTGCCACCTCGTCGGGGTGGGCGGCGCGGGCATGACACCGCTCGCCATGCTCCTGGCGCAACGCGGCTGGTCCGTGTCCGGCGAGGACGACGGTCTCACCGCCGCCGCGCAGCGTTGGCTGGAACAGGCCGGCGTTGCACTCGGTGCTTCCGGCGCCGTGCCGGCCGCGACCGACCTGCTGGTCTATTCCTCCGCGATCGCCGCGTCGCATCCGGCGCGCGTCGCCGCCACCGCTCTCGGGTTGCCGCAGGTGCGCCGTGGAGAACTGCTCGCCGAACTTCTGCGCGACCGGAAATTGATCGCGGTCGTCGGCGCCCACGGCAAGACGACCACCACCGGTCTGCTCATCACCGCGCTGCGGCGCGCCGGTTTCGGCGCTGGCTGGCTGCTCGGCGGTCTCTTCCAGGACGACCGCGTGCCTCCGGCCGCCGCCGACGAGAACGGCTGGGTCGTGGCCGAGATCGACGAGAGCGACGGCACGATCGACCGCTTCGCGCCGGAGATCACCGTCGCCACCAATCTCGACTGGGACCACCCCGACTACTACCGCCAGATCGGCGACCTCGAGGCGACCTTCGCCGCGCTCTTCTCCCGCACGCGTTCGGCGATCTACGTGAATCCGGCGTGCGCGCTCTCCGCCCGGCTCGCGGGCCGTGGCTTCACGGCGCGGGTACACCGGTTCGGCTTCGAGGGTGAGTTCGCCGTGCGCATCGCCGGTTTCGTCGACGGCCGCCAGCTGCTCGACCTGGCGCCCGCCTTTGGCGCGTCGCGCGCGCGCGTCCGTGCCGGCGGAGATTTCAACGCCCTCAACGCCGCGGCGGCACTGGCGGTATGCGTCCAACTCGGCGTGCCGGTCACGCCCGATCTATTGGCCGACTATCCCGGCGTGAAGCGTCGCCAGGTCGTGCTGCTCGAGACCGAGAAACTCCAGGTCATCGAGGACTACGCCCATCATCCGACGGAGATCGCCGCGCTCATCGGCGGCATGCGTCGCCTGCCGCACAAGCGCCTGCTCGTGGCCTTCCAGCCGCACCGCTTCAGTCGCACCGCGCGCTTCAAGGCCGACTTCGCCCGCGCGCTCCTCGGCGCCGACGAACTCGTTCTCCTCGATGTCTACGCCGCGAGCGAGCAGCCGATCGCCGGCGGCACCACGGCCGACATCTACGCGGAGCTGGCGCGGGGCGGCTCCGGCACGCGCGTCCATTATCTGCCCGGCGACCGCGCCGGCTTTCTCCGCTTGCTGCGCGAACGCGTGCGCGACGGCGATCTCGTGCTCTTTGTCGGCGCGGGGGACATCGACCAGTGCGCGGCGGAGTTCGTGCGCGAACTGCAGGGCGAGGTGGCGCAGCAGGCACGCTGGCTCGAGTGCGCGACGGCGTTGCGCGCGGCGTTGTCGCCGGAAACCAAGATCACCGAGAACGAGGCGCTGGGCCCGAAGACGACGATGCGCGTCGGCGGCCCGGCGCGCTACTACGCGGAGCCGGCCAACGAGGCCGACCTCGCCACCTTGTTGCGCGAGACGCACCGCCGCCAGCTGCCGGTGCTGTTGCTCGGCCGCGGCTCCAATCTCCTCGTGCCGGACGAAGGCGTCGACGCGCTCGTCATCCGGTTGGCCGGGCGCGAGTGGCAACGTTTCGACCTGCGGCCCGACGGTCGCGTCGAGGTCGGCGCGGGCCTGCGGTTGAAGGAACTCTGCGGCCTCGCCGCGGCGCGCGGCCTGCGCGGTTTCGAGTTTCTCGAGGGCATCCCCGGCACGCTCGGCGGCGCGTTGCGCATGAACGCCGGGGCGATGGGCGGCTGGATGTTCGATCTGGTCGACGCAGTGCGCCTTGCGCTGCGCGATGGCACGGTGCGCACGCTCCGGCGGCATGAGTTGCATGTCGCGTATCGGGACTGCCGGGAGCTGGCGGACGCGGTGGCGGTGGGCGCCGTGCTGCGGCCGATTTCCGCCGGGGTGCCGACGGGCGAGATCCAGGCGCAGATCGCGGCGTTCCAGACGCGGCGCCAGGCCACGCAACCGCGGGACCCGAGCGCCGGTTGCATGTTCAAGAATCCGCCCAACGACTCCGCCGGCCGCCTGATCGACGCGCTCGGCCTCAAGGGCGAGCGGGTGGGCGACGCCGAGGTCTCGCCGATCCACGCCAATTTCATTGTCAACCGCGGCCAGGCCACCGCCGCCGACGTCATCGCGCTCATGCGGCGCGTGCGTGAGCGGGTGAAGGCGGCGCACGGCATCGAGCTCGAGCCCGAGGTGCTGCTCTACGGCCGCGAGTGGAGGGACGTCTTGTGAAACAACCCATTGTTGCAGTTTTGTCCGGCGGCACGTCGCGCGAGCGCGAGGTGTCGCTCCGTTCCGGAGCCAATGTCGCCGCCGCCGCGGCGACCCTGTACCCGACCGTGCTTTGCCAGGTCGACGCCGAGGCGATTCCCGCCGGGCTCGACCCGCGGACCCACGTCGTGCTCTCCACGTTGCACGGCACGTTCGGCGAGGATGGCGGCATGCAGCGGCTGCTCGAGGCCGCGGGCTTCGCGTACTCCGGTTGCGACGCGCGCTCCAGCGCGGTGACGATGGACAAGTCCGAGACCAAGGCCCGCGCGGCCAAGGTGGGCGTGCCGGTGGCGGAGGGCGTGGCGTTCGACGCCGCGAACGCGCCGCTGGCCGCCGAGCTCGCCGCGCGCCTCGGCCACGAGGTCGTGATCAAGCCCAACAACGAGGGCAGCAGCGTGGGGCTGAAGCTCTGCTCCGGCCTCGACGAGATCGGCGCCGCCCTCGGCGCGCTCGCGCCCGGCCGGTGGCTGGCCGAGCGGCGTATCCGAGGCACGGAGCTAACGGTCGGCCTGCTCGCCGGCCGCGCGATGGGCGTGGTCGAGATCGCGCCGAAGGTGGGCGTGTACGACTACACCAACAAGTACACCAAGGGGAACACCGAGTACTTCGCGCCCGCGCGCATCGCCCCCGGCGCGGCGACGGCCATCCAGCGTTTCGCCGAGGCGGTGTTCGCCGCGTGCGACTGCCGCGATTTCGCGCGCGCGGACTTTCTCCTGACCTCTGAAGGGCAGCCCTTTTTCCTCGAAATCAACACCCTGCCGGGCATGACTGATACCAGTCTGCTCCCCCTGAGCGCGAAGTGCGTCGGCCTCGGCTACGCCGCGCTCGTCGGTGAGATGCTCGCGCCGGCGTTCCGGCGGTTCCGGCAGTAGCAAACCCTTTCATTCCATGGCCAAGGCAAAGCCCGAGAAGAACACCTCCGAGGAGCGCTCCTGGCGCGACCTCGACCAGAACGTGAACCCGCGCAAAATGTCGGTCCAGGGCCGGAAGCGCTTCGCGTTCGCCGCGCTCAACACCGCGCTCATCGCCGCCATGGTCGCCGGAGCGGGGTGGGGCGGGTACGAGATCCTCGCGACCATCACCAGCGACACCGCCGCGTTGCGCGATCCGGCCGGCGCCGCGCCGCTGCGCGAGATTGTCGTCGTCAACGACGCCGACGGCGTGCTCGACCAGGAGTGGGTCGAGCGCACGATCCAGGTCGCCAAGGGCACGCCGCTCATGGAGATCGACCTCTTCCAGCTGCGCACGCGCCTGCTCGCCACGCCGCAGGTGAAGGCGGTCGACATTCGTCGCGACTTCCCGGGCACGCTCACTGTCACCCTGCGCGAGCGCCTGCCGATCCTGCGCGTCAACGTCCAGACGCCGTCCGGCCAGCCGAGCACGCTGCTGGTTGCGCGCGATGGCGTCGTCTTCGCCGGCCAGGGCTACGAATCCTCGCGCCTGATCGGACTGCCTTACCTCGACGGCGTGCGCCTCTCCCACAACATCTACGGCGGCTTCCGTCCGGTCGAGGGCATGGAGGACGTCGCCAACCTGCTCCAGGCCGCGCAGAACGCCGCGCCGCTGCTCTACGCCGACTGGAAGGTCGTGAACCTCTCCCGCTATTCGCTCTACGGCGAGATCCTCGTCAAGACCCGCCGCATCCCGGAGATCGTGCTCAGCCGGAAGATTGATTTCACGCAGCAGCTCGCCCGCCTTGACTACATCGCCGACTACGCACGCACTCAGCCCGAGGCCGTCGTGCAACGGGTCGATCTCTCGCTCGGCGGCGACGTGCCTGTGGCGTTCGACAACGCCGACTCCCGTCTTCTTCCCGCTTCCTCCGTCAAACCTTCCGCTTCGCGCACCCGTCGTGATCTCTAAGAACCGAATCATTGGCGCAGTCGAAATCGGCACCCACAAGGTCGCCGCCCTCGTCGGCGAGTTCGCCGGCGGCCGCCGTCTCAACATCATCGGCCTGGGCGCCTGCTCCGCCCAGGGCGTGATCAAGGGCTCGATCGTGGACATGAAGGCCGCGAGCGATTGCACGCACGCCGCCATCGAGGCCGCCGAACGCAAGGCCGGCGCCCGCATCGACGGCGTCTACCTCGCCCAGTCCGGCGCGCACCTCGACGCCTTCTACCACGAGGGCTCGGTGAACGTCTCCAGCGCCGACAACCTCGTCGGCCGCGACGATATCGTCACCGTCTGCGAACTCGCGCGGAACAAGGAGCTCCCCGCCGAGCGCTCGGTGGTGCAGTACCTGCGCCGCCCCTTCCGCCTCGACGGCCAGTCGGTGCCGAATCCCGAGAACCTCTCCGGCCGCAAGCTCGAGGTCGGCTACTGGACCGTCCACGGCGACAAGCGCCGCATCGCCGACGGCATCAACCTCATCAACGGCTTCAACCTCAAGGTCGACGAGATCATCCTCGCCAGCCTCGCCTCCGGCACGATGGTCACCACCCACGAGGAGCGCCGCAACGGCGTGCTCGTGCTCGATGTCGGCCGCGGCACCACCGACTACGTCCTCTACCGCGACGGGTATCCATGGATCACCGGCACGGTGCCGGTCGGCGGCGACCACCTCACCAACGACCTCGCGCTCGGCCTGCGCCTGACCAGCGGCCAGGCGGAGGCGATGAAGCTCCGCAACGGCTCCGCGGTCATCACCGCGAAGGACCGCAACGAGAAGGTCTGGCTCAACGGCGACTTCGCCATCGGCGACCGCCATTTCCCGCGCCAGGCCGTGGAGCAGATCACCGCCGTGCGCAACACCGAACTCATCGAGGTCGTGAAGAAGAAGCTCGGCCCGGCCTTCGAGCCCGAGATGCGCGGCGCCGGTGTCGTCCTCACCGGCGGCACCTCCAAGCTCATGGCGATCGACGAGGCCGCCGCCGCCGTCTTCGGCGTGCCCGCCCGCCGCGGCGAGCTGCCGACCAACCTCGCCGACGAGCTGCGCGACCCGCAGTACAGCACCGCCCTCGGCCTGCTCTTCTACGGGCTCAACCAGATCAACGAGCGCCATCCCTCCGTCGCGCAGCGCCGCACCGGCGGCCTGATGGACCGTTTCACCCGCCTGTTCGCCAACGCCTGAGCGCCCCACCGCCATGCAACCTGACAACGCTCTCCCGCTCGCGCCGGACATGCTCGCCGACCGCGGCATCGCCATCAAGGTCATCGGCATCGGCGGCGCCGGCGCCAACGCCGTCGACCGTCTGAAGATGGACAACCTCGGCCGCGTGCAGCTGGCCGTGATCAACACCGACGCCGAGGCGCTCGCCGTCTCCCCCGGCGAGACCAAGCTCATGATCGGCGCGGGCGTCACCCGCGGCCTCAGCGCCGGCGGCGACCCCGAGCTCGGCCGCCTCGCCGCCGAGGCCGACCGCGAGAAGATCGCCGCCCTCGCTGCGCGCACCGACCTCATCTTCCTCGTCGCCGGCATGGGCGGCGGCACCGGCAGCGGCGCCGCGCCCGTCGTCGCCGAGATCTGCCGACAGGCCCGCGCGCTCGTGATCGCGTTCGTCAACCTGCCGTTCAGCTTCGAGGGCGGCCGCCGCCTCAAGCAGCCCGAGGAAGGCCTCGCCGAGCTCCGCCGCTGCTGCGACGCCGTGATCCCGCTCCCCAACGACATGCTCATGCAGGTCGGCGCCGAGGGGCAGAGCGCGCTCGACTCCTTCGCCCTCGCCGACGAGTGGATCGGCCGCGGCGTGAAGAGCCTCTGGTCGATGCTGCACCGCACCGGCCTGATCAACCTCGACTACGCCACGCTCCGCCAGGCCTTCGCGCAGAAGAGCGGCAAGACCCTCTTCGGCCTCGGCACCGGCACCGGCGAGAACGCCGTCGCCGGTGTGATCGAGAGCCTCAAGCAGTGCCCACTGCTCCACACGCCCGAGTTCTCCCGCAAGGCCGACCGCCTGCTGGTCAACATCGTCGGAGGCCCGGAGCTCACGCTCGCCAGCGTCAACGACATCATGGCCGCCGTGTCCGAACAGTACGGACGCGACGCGCACATCTTCCTCGGCGCCGTGATCGACGAACAGCTCTCCGGCCGGATCGAGGTCTGCATCATCGGCACCTCCGACGTGAGCCGCACCGGCGTGCGTCGCGGCGTGGCCACCGTCGTGCCCTCGGCCGAGGCGGCGAAGCTGCCGATGCAGGAGACGCCTGTCCGCGCCAAGCCCGGTTCGAGCACTCGCCGTCCGTCTGAGCCCGCCGAACTGCCGCTCGCCGGCGCCGGCGTATCCGCGAAGGCGCCGGTGAAGCAGGACGAGTTCGCCTTCGGTGGAGTCGAGCCCGATGCCCGCGGCTGGTTCGACAACACCGATCGCAATCTCTTCGAAGGCCAGGACCTCGACGTCCCCACCTACCTGCGCAAGGGGATCAAGATTTCGCTCTGAGGTGGGTGCGGGCTGTCCCGCCGCTCCGGTTTCGATTTCTGTTCGATTCTCCGCTCGGCTGCCCCGTCGAGCGGAGTGTTTGTCCGCTGGCTTCTCCTTACCCCAATGAAACGCCTCTACGATTTCATCACCAAGGCTGGCCCGCTCCTCCTTGGCTGTCTTGTTGGCGTTCTCATCGCCGGCTGTTCTTCCGTGCCGGTTGGCGAGGTGTCCGGAGATCCGAAGGTTCCGTCCGCCGCTGCCCCGTTGCCGGCGGCCGGGCAATTGGAGGTGAAGTGCTCCGTCGAAGGGGACTCCTACGTGGTTGAGCTGCGCAACCCGACTCGCGTTTCGCTCCGCTACTACACGTTCAAGACGGATGTATCGTTCTATCGGCCGAGGTTTGCGCACAACCCGCTCGATGCGCGTGTGTCGGTTCGCGGGCCAGTCGGATCGGTTGTGGACTGTGACGGACACCAATTTGGTGCGAGTCTATGCACCGGCTCGTGGGACGGGCATCGAGTTGGTCCGGGCGAAACCAAAAGAATCAGGCTTCGCCTTGCCGGGCTTTTCGATTTCCAAGGAGCCAGACACGCTGCATCGAAATTGTTGGACCCAAATCTCACACGGCCGCTCTTAAGTTACGCGCAGATGCGGGCTGCACGACTCCAGTTCCGAATCCGGGTTGCGATCATGGTTAATCCTGATCGGGAGAACAGCCAGTACGTTGAGTGCGAGTCCGACTGGCATGACTTCTAGACCGACCATCGCCAGCGCGTTCCTCGCACTTCTCGTCCTTCTCGCCGGCTGCTCGGCGGTGCCGCGGGAGTATGCGGTGCAGGAGGGAGACATCCTGTTCCAGTCGCTGCCGCATGGGGCGCTGGTCGATGCGATCGAGGGCGTGACGGTCTCGATCTATTCGCACTGCGGGATCGTCGCGCGGAAGGACGGCGCTTGGTTTGTGCTCGAAGCGATCGGCCCGGTGAAGGAGACGCCGCTCGACGATTGGATCCGGCGCGGGCGCGGGAGCTACTTCGACGCCTTCCGCCTCAAACCCGACCTTCAGCCGAAGATTCCCGCGATCCTCACCGCTGCACGCGCCTACCTCGGCCGGCCCTACGACAATCACTACGATTTCGACGACGAGCGGATCTATTGCTCGGAACTGGTCTTCAAGGCCGTGCGGACCGCCACCGGAGTGTCGCTCGGCAAAGTGGAGCGACTTGGCGATCTGAACTGGCAACCGCACGAGGCGTTCATCCGCTCGATCGAGGGTTACGTGCCGAAGGACCGCGAGATGATCACCCCGCGCGCTCTTTCGGAAGCGCCGGAGCTGACGCAGGTGTTCTCGAAGAGCGCCGCGTTGAAGGCCGAGGCGAAGTAGGGTGGGGCGGAGAGGGGGGGGCGCCCGCGGGGGCCACCCCCCCCCC
>JAEXPL010000307.1 GCA_023446865.1 Verrucomicrobiota bacterium
CGGCCAGAGTCGCCGCGGCCGCGCAACCGAGGAAGCCGAGTGCGATCTCAAGTCGGAGGTGCCGGGTGGGGACGAACGCGGCGAGGAGGCTGCCGCAAACTCCGCCTGCGCCGAGAAACGCGAGCCCGGCGCGCAGCGCCGCCGGGTCGGGCGATGCCGCCTCCATCAGGTGGAGCAGGGCGAACTCGGCGAAGAGCAGGAAGAACACGTACGTCGCGGCGATGGCGACGATGGCGGCCAACGGGCGAACTGGAGCCGGTGCCGTCACTTGCGGGGCTGGGCCGGTTCGGCCGGTTCCGGCCAGCCGGCACGCAGCAGCCAGATCTGGATGCCGGCGAGGAGGAAGTCGGTCACCGGCACGCTGAGCCAGCCGAGGTCGAGTTCGCGCGTGACCAGTTGCACCGCGCAGAAGGAGCCGGCGGCGAGGCGGAAGAGAATCGTGACGCGCCAGACGGATTGCAGGAAAGCGACGTCGCCGCGTTTCCACCACCGCCAGAGCGCCCAGAGGTAGCTCCAGCCCACGGCCGCCACGAAGGCGCCGACGAAGGAGATGAAGACGTCGTCCTCGGGATCCGCGCCCATCGCGGCCAACGCCGAGGCCGGCGCGACGACCAGCCAGGGGCCGGTGACGGCGTCCATCCCGCCGGCGAGGGCGGTGTAGAGGGCGGCGAGTTTGCGGCGGAGCGGCGGAGTCATGCGGCGAGATTGAGCGAAGAGTCGTCGCGGCGCCATACCGCAACGAGCCACCAGCAGCTGGCGATGGTCATGGCGGCGCCGGCGAGGAGGCGGGCGAGGTAGGCGAGGCGCGCGGGTTCGGCGCTGCCGAGGACGAGCGCGGGACTCGCGCCCTCGAACCAGCCGAGCGCGAGCAGCACCGCGATGTGCAGCGCGGCGGCGAGTTGCCAGAGCCGGAACGGCGTGCGGGCGCCGAGTGCGGCGGCCACGCGGGGCGAGTCGCCGAGGTGGAGGAGGAAAACCATGTTGAGGCTCGTGATCAGGCCGGCCATCGCGAGATGTGAGTGGGCGACGAGGGCGTTGGTGAACTTCAGGCGTTCGGAGAAGCCGGGGAGAAACGTGATCCAGCCGTCGGCGACGAGGAGCACGCCCCAGACGAGCGAGGCGGCGAGCCAGCCGCGCGCTGCCGGCTTCCAGAGGAAGCGGCGCCAGTCGCGGGCGAGCAGCGGCGGCGCGACGAAGAGCAGGCCGAGCGTGACGATCTGGTCGCGGCCGTGGTGCGAGGCGTGGCCGTGGTCGGCGCCGGCGAAGAGGAGCAGCGCGACGAGGAGGATGGGCCACGTGAGCCGTGAGCGGCGTGCGCCGGGACGAAGTGGCAGCGACACCAGCCAGGGCACGGCGGCGAAGACGAGCACGAGCCCCAGCGTCGAACCGAAGAGACTGGTGCCGGTGGCGCCTCCACTATCCGGATTCACCGGAGGGAACGTGCGCGGGCCGGCGGAGAAGTGCATCACGGGCGGCACGAGGAGGAGGGCGGCGACGAGAGCGAAGCGGATCCACTCGGCGAAGGAGGAGCGGTGGGCGGAGATCCGAATGAAGGCGTGGGGGGTGAGGACGGCCCAGAGGACGCAGAGCGCCAGGGGAAAGGCGAGGCGCGCGGGGCCGGTCCAATCGAGGAAGAGCTTGCCACTGGTTTCGCCCCGCAGCCAGGCGACGCAGCCGAAAGCGAGCGCGGCGCTCCACGCGCCGAAGGCGAGCAACGTGTGGCGATTGGCGGTGCGGCCGGGTACGAGGAAGGCGCGCAGGAGCAGGCCGACGAGCGGGAGCGCGCACCAGCCGTAGAGCTGGGCGTTGTGGTGGACCGGCATCCAGCGGCCGTAGGTGAGCGGCGCGAGCGTGTCGCCAAGGTCCGGCCACAGCAGGAGCGTGGCAAGGAGGAGGCCGACGAGGTTGGCGGCGACCAGCCAGCCGAGGCTGAAGCGGGCGGCGAGAGCGGGGAGGGCGGGGGCCGGGGGCACGGAGCCGCGGGCGGGGCCCGAAAGCGCACTCGCGCTCGGTTGCGGGCCGGTCGCGCGACCCGCTTGGGGGCAAGCGGGTCCACCCGCAGCCGCGGAAGCGGGGCCTGGCGGGTGGACCGCGTTGCCCTCAACGCGGTCGCCGACATGAGCCGGAGCAGCGGACCTACGTGACATCGTGCTAGAGCGGCAGCACGCGGCCATGGGTGACGCGGAGGATGCGGTCGCAGGCCTCGGCGAAGCGGCGCTCGTGGGTGGCGAGGAGGAGCGCGGCGCCCTCGCGGCGCACGAGGTCGCGGAAGAGGGCGAAGACCTTGGTGGCGGTGTCCTCGTCGAGCGAGCCGGTGGGCTCGTCGGCGAGGAGGACCTCGGGGCGATTCATGAGTGCCCGACAAATGGCGACGCGTTGGCGTTCGCCGCCGGAGAGATCCTGCACGCGGTGGCTGCGGCGGTGCGCGATGCCGACGGCCTCGGTGAGCTCGTCGATGCGGGCGCGGGTCTCGGCGGTGGCGCGGCCCGCGGCGAGGGCGGGCACGGCGCAGTTTTCCGCGACGGTGAGGTCGGGGATGAGGTTGTGGAGCTGGAAGACGAAACCGAGGTGGTGGCGGCGCAGGCGTACGCGGTCGGGTTCGCCATGGACGGGGCGACCGAGTACGCGGATCTCGCCGCGGGCGGGCCGGTCGAGGCCGCCGACGAGGTGGAGCAGGGTGGATTTGCCGCTGCCCGACGGGCCCCAGAGCGCGACCATCTCGCCGGGGGCGACGGTGACGTCGGCCCCCTCGAGCACGGGCACGCGGCCGCTGTCGAAGGATTTCCAGACGCCGGTGACCTGCACGGCGGGCTGCTTCGGGGTGGAGCCCGAAGGCGTCCCGCTGCGGGGCGAAGTGGCGGCGGAGCTATTCATAGCGGAGGGCCTCGGCGGGCTCGATGCGGGTGGCGTACGCGGCCGGGTAGAGCGCGCCGGCGAGGGCGGTCACCAACGAGGTGGCGACGATGCCCGCGAGCACGAGCGGGCTGACGACCGCCTGCACGTAACCATGAAGTTGTGGCACCTGCTGGATCACCGCGAGGACGCCGAAACCGAGGGCGAGGCCGACCGCGCAACCCGCGACCGCCATGGCGAGCGCCTCGGTGACGACGATGCGCGCGACCTGGAGTTTGGAGAAGCCGCAGACGCGCAACACGGCGATTTCGCGGATCCGGGTGAAGACGGACATGAGCATGGTGTTGGCGACACCGAGGCCGCCGAGGAGGAAGGCGCAGATGCCGACGGCCCAGCCGGTGAGCTTCAGGATGCGGAACTGCGAGTAGCCCTGGGCGAACTCGCGGTTCTCGAGGGCGATGAGCTTGGGAAAACGGCGGGCGATCTCGTCCTTGAAGGCGGCGGCGCCGGCGGTGTCGGCGAGTTTCACGGCGATGATCGAGGAGAGCCCCTCGCGGTGGAAGAACTCCTGCGCGGCGGCGAGCGGGAGGAAGACGCCGCCGTCCTCGAAGCCGTTGGCGGTGCGGACGACGCCGGCGACGCGGAAGGTGGTGTGGCCGAGCGGGAGCGCGTCGCCTTGGCCGACCTTGAGGAAGGCGGCGGCGCGTTCGCCCAGCACGGCGCCGTCGGTGGCGCCGAAGTCGGCGGCCTTGCCCGAGAGCCAGGTGGCGCCGGTGAGGCGCGGGTTATCGTTCTCCACGCCGAAGCAGGTGATGATCGGGTGGCCCGGCGCGGAGACGATGCCGAAGAGCACGGGGTTGGCCGCGGCGACGCCCGGGAGCGTGCGGATCTCGGCGGCGGCCTCGGCGGGCACGCTGCTGAAGAAGAGGTCGGAGACGTCGCGCTCGAAGACGAGCACCTGCGAATCCGTGTCGAGGATGCGCTCGAACATGCCGATGGCGCCGAGGACGATCGAGAGGATCGTGAGCATCGCGGCGCAGCCAAAGGCGATGCCGGCGACGCCGATGCCCGTGCGCACCCAGTGGCGGCGCAGGTTGACGCGGATGAGGGCGGAGAAGGTCACAGGATAGTAGCGAGGAGTGAGTAGCTGGCTGGCGGAGTCCAGCGGTCAGACCGAGTCGAGTGGCGTGGCGAGCTGGCGGTGGAAGAGCTGGAGGATGGACCAGAAACGGCCGCAGGCGACGAGCTCGCGAATCGTGGCACCGGCGAGGCGGTCCAGCCGGTGGAGGCGGGCGACGGCGTGGGGCAGGCCGGCGGCCAGGGCGAGATTCGGACGGCCGAGGGCGGAGTCGCGCCCGTCGGACTTGGCGGCGCCGGCCGCGGCGGCGAGGCGGAGATCGCGCAGGTCGTCGAGCCCTTGGTAGAGGAGACCCCAGTACACCGCGAGGCGGCGGAGCTGGCGGCGCTCCAGCGGCGAGGCGCCGGCGGCCAGCGACGGCAGCTCGAGGGCGAGGCGGAGCATGGCGGCGGTCTTGCCCACGGCCGCCCGACCGACGGCCCGCGGGG
>JAEXPL010000327.1 GCA_023446865.1 Verrucomicrobiota bacterium
CTGACGCTCTACATCACGCCGGTCGTGTACCTCTACTTCGCCAAGGTCATCGCCCGTCTCCGTGGCCCGGGCCCGAAGCCCGCCCCCGTTCCGGCCGCAGTCATTGGGGCGGCCTCCCGGTAGCCCCGCACGGATCCGTTTCCTCATGGCGCGGTGCCCGCTCGGGCCCGCGCCATTTGCATGTTTCCACGATTCTATGACAGTGGCGCCAACCGTTGTCTCCAACAGCCCGGTGCGCGCGCCGTTCCGGTGGATGGTGGCCGAGGCCGAGCGCGCCGCCGCCCGGATCGACGGGCGCCGTCTCCGCCACTTGCTCGCCCCTCCCCCGGTACCATTGCCCTCCTGGGCCGACCGTGCCCACGAATTGCTCACCGCCGGTTGGCGGCCGGCCGAGTTCTTCCCGAGACTTCCGCGCGGCTGGCGGCAACTCCGGTTTTGCCCTTCGCGCTACCCGACCAGATGACTTGACCCGCTCCCAAAGACAAAACGCGCACCGGTTGCCCAGTGCGCGTCTCGAAAAATCTGCCGTTGGCGCCGTTTACTTCGCGCCGGGGATGGTCAGCTTGAGGTCGCCGCCGTTGGCCGGTGCGGCCGCGGGAGTCGCGTCAGGGGCGACCGGCGCTGGTGGCAGGCTCATCCGGAGGATCATCGCGCGCTGCGTCCAGGTTCCGGCGACATCAATCGCCTGCACCTCGTCGAGCGCCTTGCGGGCATCGGCGAAGCGCCCGCCTTCAGCCGCGAGCACCGCCAAGTGGTATTTCGCCTCGCTGCGCGTACCGGCCGAAAGCTTCAGGTCGGCAGCGATCGCCTTGAAGGCCTCCTCGGCCTTGGCCTTCTCGCCGGCCACAGACTGGCTGAAGGCCTGGCCGATGAGCGCACGACCGCCAAAAACGCTGCCGGCGGTAAGCGGGGCGGCCTTGCCGTAGGCGGCGACCGCCTCGGCGTACTTGCCCTCCTTGAAGGCCGCATCACCGAGCGCGAGCCACGCCAGACCGGCCAACGGATGGCTCGCGTGCGCGGCGGTGAAGGCGCGCAACTTGGCGACATCGTTCTCGGCCGTGGCGAACTCGACGCCCGTGGCCTTCTCCCGTTGCTCAAGGTAATAGAGCACGAACTCCTTGCCCAGCAGCACGGCCAGCACCAGCGCGCAGCTGAGCAGGATCGTCTTCTTGTTCTCGATCCAGAAGACCTGCGCGCGCTCCTCGAAGGTCGGTTCCGGCAACGGCGTGCCGTCGGCCGACACGACCTTGGGCTCGTCGCTGGAAAGGGGGGATTTGGGTTGCGGGGTCGGCTGGCTGCTCATGGAGACGGAGTTTGCGGATGGAAAAGGCGCGAAGCGGTAACAAACGCCCGACGCCCCGTCCAGCCTTTCCCTCCACCCCGCGCAAAAGGAGGCTCGCGACCGGGCCGGGACCCTCCCGACTACGGGCGCCATCCCCCCATGGGCGGCGGCGCGCCCTCGGCGATTTCCTCCCGTGGGGGAAAGCCCCCGGCGACCCTGTCACCCCCGGGCCGCCCGCCGTATCCTGGAATATGAGCGAAGGCCTGCAGACCGCCGCCCCACCCCGCCGACGATGCTCGTGCCATGCGTCTCAACCTCCGCTCCGTCTCGGTCTTGGTCGCCGCCCTGGGTTGTCTCTTGTTCGCGTTCGGTGGATTCATGCTCTTCCCGGTTGCGTTCGACCTGTGGGAACACGGCCGCACCGACCCGTCCGCTGCGTAGAGGACCGGCTCCGCCGCCGTTCGGCCGGCCAAATTCACCGCCGGCAGCGATTGCCTCGCCTGGCGGCGCCGCGGCCGTAGGGTTGGGTCAGCCCGACCCTCCGCGTGTCCACCGCCCGAAGCCACCCACCGACCAGCAAGATCTACCTCCACGGCCAGCTCGCCGGCTGGGGCGGCTTCCTGATCCTGCGGCTGTACCTCACCGCCTTCTATTGTTCGAAGACGCCGGGCACCGACCTGCTCAACGCCTGCCTGCTGGAAACCGTCGCCCACCTCTTCAGCGCCGGATGGTCGCACCTCACCTGGCGATGGATCAACCGCCCCGAACTCGGCCGCCGCGGCTACAAGCGCCTCACCGTCGAGGGCGCGCTCGTCGCCAACCTCGGCACCATCCCCCTCGTCCTCCTCACCTGGTACCCGAGCACCACAATCTACGCCCTGGACTTCGCCCGCTTCGGCACCTGGCCGTTCCTCTGGATCATCGTCGGCCAGAACACCCTCATCACCACCCTCTGGTTCTGGTCCCTCGTCGCCCTTCTCTACTTTGACCGCGTCCGTCAGCTCGAGGTCGCCCACGCCGAGGCACGCGCCGCCGCGCGCGAAGCGCAGCTCCACGCCCTCCGCGGCCAGATCAACCCGCACTTCCTCTTCAACAGCTTCAACTCCCTCCGCGCCCTCATCGCGCTCGACCCCTCCCGCGCCTCGGACGCCCTCACCCAGCTCTCCGGCCTCCTCCGCTACTCGCTCACCAGCGCCGACCGCCTCGTCGTCCCGCTCGCCGAGGAGCTGCAGATCGTCCAGCGCTACCTCGAACTGGAGAAACTCCGCCTCGGCGAACGCCTCTCCGTCGTCGCCGATCTCCCGGTCCAGTGCGACGGCGCGCTTGTGCCGCCGATGCTCCTCCAGGGCCTCGTCGAGAACGCCGTGAAGTTCGGCCCCGCCGCGCGCAAGGCCGGCGGCCAGATCACCTACTCCGTCGCGCTCGACGGCGACCGTCTCCGCCTGCGCATCACCAACCCCGGGCGCCTCGCCACCGCCTCCGACTCCACCGCGCTCGGCCTGCGCAACCTGCGCGACCGCCTCCGGCTGCTCTACGAAGGAGCCGCCTCCCTCTCCCTGCGCGAGGAGAACGCCGATCAGGTCGTCGCCGAGGCCGAGCTCCCTGCCCGGCCGCCGGAGACGAACCTCCGCTCCGCCGCCGACCAGCGCCCCGCTCCCGCCTGCCGCATCCGCGGCCTGTTCCAGCCCCGGAACTCGACACCCTAAGCCGCAATAGCCCGGTCTCCTCACCATCCCGCACCCCATCCGCCACGCCCCCCTGGGCGTCCGGCGTCGTTGTTCTCCTGATTTCCTGAGTTCCAGATTCTTCCCCGTTCCGTCTTCCCTCTTCCCCAATCGATGAACGCCCTCGTGATCGACGACGAACCCCTCGCCCGCGCCGAGATGCGCCGACTCCTCCGCGCGCACCCCGACATCGTGATCGTCGGCGAGGCCGGCGACGCCGACCAGGCCCGCGCCGCCATCGCCCGCGCCGCGCCCGAGCTGCTCTTCCTCGACGTGCAGATGCCCGAGGAAACCGGCTTCGATCTCCTCGCCTCGCTCGGCGAGGGCGTGCCGCCCGTGATCTTCACCACCGCCTTCGACCAGCACGCCGTGCGCGCCTTCGAGTTCGGCGCCCTAGACTACCTCGTCAAACCCGTCGAGCCCGAGCGCCTCGCCGTCGCGCTCGACCGTGTGCGGCACCGCGCCGAAGCCGCCCCCGAAACACCATCGGGCGTTCCGCCCCACCAGCTCCGTTCCGACGAAAAGGTTTTTGTCCGCCAGGAGGACCGCTGCTGGTTCGTCCCGCTCGAATCGATCCGCGGCTTCGAGAGCGCCGATGACTCCGTCCGCCTCTGGCTGGCCGACGCCACCCCGCTCCTCCATCGCTCGCTCGCCCAGCTCGAGGAACGCCTGCCCGCGGACCTCTTCTTCCGCGCCAACCGCTCGCAGATCGTCAACCTCCGCAACGTCGAGCGCGTCGAGCCCTGGTTCAGCGGCTGCCTCAAGATCACGCTCACCGGCGGCCGCACCGTCGAACTCTCCCGCCGTCAGTCGCAGCTCTTCCGCGACAAGCTGGGACTGTGAGCCGACTCACCTACTCCACTGGAGAAAGGTTTATCGTCGCCACCAGCAGTCTCCATCCGTTCCCGCCTTCCTGATTTCGACATTCTCCTCTCGGGAAACCAAGCTGCGGCGCCCTTCCGTTCCTGATTTCCTGAGTTCCACATTCTCCCATCTCTTCCGCCTCCGGAGAATGTTCCCGTCCGTTCCTCAGTCGAACACCACCGTCTTGCGCCCGTAGACGAGCACCCGGTGGTCGAGGTGCCAGCGCACCGCCTGCGCCAGCACGAGGCGCTCGAGGTCGCGGCCCTTGCGCACGAGGTCGTCGACCCCGTGCCGGTGCGTCACGCGCGCAACGTCCTGATGAATGATCGGGCCGTCGTCGAGCACCGCGGTCGCGAAATGCGCCGTGGCACCGATGAGCTTCACGCCACGTTCGTGCGCCTGATGGTAGGGCTTGCCCCCCGCGAAGGCCGGCAGAAACGAGTGGTGGATGTTGATCACCGGGCAGCCGACGGTCGCCAGAAACTCCGGCGAGAGCACTTGCATGTAGCGCGCCATCACCACGAGGTCGGCGCTGTGCTGCTTGCAGATCTGGATCTGTTGCGCCTCGGCCGCGGCCTTCGTCGCCGCCGTCACCGGCACATGGTGGAACGGCAGGCCGTAGCCCTTCGTCGCCGTCTCGAGCTCCGTGTGGTTGGAAATCACCGCCACGAAGTCGCCGCGGAAATCGCCCGCCTTCCACCGCAGCAGCAGGTCGTGGAAGCAGTGGTCGAACTTCGAGACGAAGAGCACCATCTTCGGCCGCACGGTCGAGACGCGCACGTCGGTCTTCATCCCGAGGCTGTCGCCGAAGGTCGCGAACTCGCGCATCTCCAGCGCCGCGTCGCCCTCCGGCACCCACTCCATGCGCTGGAAGAAGATGCCCGCCTCCTCGTCGCGATGCTGGTCGGCGTGGAGGATGTTGCCCCCGCGCAGGGAAATCCAACCGGCGACGTTCGCCACGAGGCCACGGCGGTCGGGACCATGCAGCAGAGCGGTGATGACGGGGGCGGAGGTGTTCGAGGCGGAAGACACGATACCCCAACCGCTAGAGTCCGCCCCGCCCCACGGCAAACCGAGTTTTCGCGCCTCCGTGTCGACGGCGTGCTCGCACACCGCTTCCTCGCTTGCGCCTGGCGGCTCGACTCCGGCCGAGAACGTCTCCAATCCATGGACGTGGAAACCACCCCTCGTCCATCCCGCGCCGCCGCCACGCTGCGCATCCTTTCGGCCGTCCTCGCGACCGCCGTGGCGACATTGCTCGGGCTCGTGCTCAGCCTGGGAGTTTGGATCCTCGCCACCGACCTCGATAAACCTAATCCCAAGCCTCTTGGGGCAGCGATCCTCTCCGTGCTCACACTGGGGGTCGCCGGTTGCGTCCTCTGTCTCGTCTACCGGGTCAGGGCCAAATTCACGCTCCCGTGCCTGATCCTCTGCTCGGGCCTGCTCGCCTTTCTAGCGCTCGACGATCTTCACCGCACACCAGAGCCCGATTTCGGCCCCGTCGCCGCCCCTGGTTCGCCCGAGTACCGTGCGTACATGCAGATGGCCAAGGGAACACCGGATAGCATCACCTCCGAGATCTCTCTCCCGCAAAACCCGAAGGAACTCTTCATCCTCGCCAAGCCGGAGGAGTGGGACTCGCTACTCACATCGCACCACGACCAGATCATTACAGAGTGGGAAACCGACACCCTCGGGCGCCAATGGCTGGAAGATCTGGCGGCGCTTCCGCCAACCGCCGGCGCCATCGAACACAAAAGAATCGAAGCGCCACTTCTGGCCTTTGGGCCCTCCCGCGCCATCGCTAGCCGCCACATCGCCCATACTCTTCTCTTGGCGCGCGATGGTCACGCTAACGAGGCCAGCGCTCAGCTCCTCACCCTATTGCACGCATGCTACGCACTCGAACGCATCAGCGTAGGTCCAGTTGATCAGATGATTGCCTTCGTCATCGAGAAGAAGGCATATGCCGCAGCTCGACACCTTCTGGATCGCGGCTCGCTCAATGGGGCACTTTCCGAACCCTTGGTACGCGCTCTTGAGGCGGCACCTCCCGTCCAGCTCAAGGCAAAACGCATGATTCTCGGCGACCTCCAAATCCAGCGGGATGTCACCGATCGAATACGGCGCAACTCCGTGATGGGCACACTCTCGCAACAGGACGGAAAACGACGGAACCTGTTTCCAGCGCTCACCTGTTTCGTCTTCCACCCCTACCGAATGGAGCGCGAGCGGATCGAAGTGCATACGCAGATTACGGCGCGCGTTGCCGCGCGCCAGCTCGACGGCGCTCAAGCCGCCATCGATGACTACACGCGGTTCAGCATCACCTGGATTCGGAACCCTGTAGGTCGTAAGCTCGCGGCCACAGCGACCGCATCGATGGAAAAGCTCGGCCGCAACCTCTGGGCCGCCGAGGACGAACGCCTCGCCCTGCTCGCGCGTTTGCAGGGTTCATCAACCGCCGCGCCGTCGGCCATACCCCCACAGAGCTGAGCCGGCCAGACTGCCAGCCCTCGTCACTCGAGACCCACGTTCGTCCGCCTCGGCCCTCAGTGCAGGATCTCGCCCCGGGTGCAATCGCCGGGGATGTCGAGGAGGACGATGCTGGAGATCGTCTTGAAGGCGGTGTGATCGGCGTAGGTCCAGACAACCTGCTTGTCACGCGTCACCTCGATCACGTGCGGACCCTGGCCGAGCTGGCCGTGGCCGAGCCAGTTCGTGAGCACGGTGTTGCGGTTGGGCAGGCGCTATCGAGCACCTCGCGAGGTCGCGCAGGAGACCGCCGACGAAAAGCCTAAGGCCAGCAGATCCCGCCGCGCGGCCTCCATCAGGAGGTGGAACGCCTGCGCCTCGGTCGAGGTGCCGACCTTGTCGAAGAACGGCGCACCGCACACGCCCTGCACGATCCCGAAAGCGTCGACCTTTCCGATCGCGGCAACGCGCAACGAGTCGGCGGTGGCGCGGTACGACGCCGGCATCCAGCCGCCGGCGACACCGCGGTAGAGCGTGTAAGCGAGCATCTGGGCGAAGTTCGTCTCGACGAACGTGGTCGCGTCGTCGAGCACGTCGTGGAACAGGCCGTCGGACCGGCGCCATGGCAGCGCGGCGTCGACGAGCTCGCGGATCCACTCGACGAGCTGCGCCTTCTCGCCGGTCATCGTCGCCGGGAGCGCGCAGACCACGCGTGTCGTCCCGGCCAGAGCCCAGCCGTTGCCTGAGCCCCAGAAGGCCTTCCGCTCGAAGTCGTGCCGGTCGTCATCCCACATGTGCGAGTAGAGCTTCGTCTTCGGGTCCTGCAGGATGCGGCGGCACCCGGCAATCTGCTTCATCGCCTCGGCCGGTTGGCCGGCCACGGCGAGGAACGGCGGGAGCATATAGAGCGCGTCGACCCAGATGCGGTTCTCGATCTGGTTGTGGTAGACAATGCCGTCGCGGGTGCGCGGCGCCTTGAAGAGCGCGAACTCCAACATCCGGTCGGCCGCCTTCTGGAGCGCGGGATCGCCGGTCACCTTCGCGGCAAACAGCACGGGCTCGCCGTTGACGCACGGGTCGCAAACCGGCGCCTCGCCCTCGTTGAGGCCGAGCCGGCCGTCCTTCTTCTGGTTCACCACGGCGTCCTTCGCGAACAGCACGACCAGCTCGGTCTCGCCGAGTTCGAGCAGCGCCTGCGCCGCCGTACCCTGCTCCCACGCGCGCCGCTGCATCGCCAGCATCGCGTTCTTGACCTTCGCCAACCGCAGCGCGTCGGCGTCGGGCGCGGCGCCCTGAGCGCCTCCTGAAGCCGAAGACAAAGCGCGTTTGTCGCTGCCGGCCACCAACGAGGAGAGACCGAGGGCGCCGCTGCCGAGAGCGACGGTGCGAAGGAATTGCCGACGGTGAAGTTCAGCTTTCATGGAGCGACGAGGTTCGGGGAAACAGGAGACAGCGGGGGAAATGGTGCCCAGCCTACGCCCCGGAGCCACCCCGCTTTCGCGACGGCGCATTATCCAGCAAGGGCGAGCCGACGCGCCGCCGGCGTCCGCCTCGCCAGTCAGACCCGGCCGTGGCCTGCGAGAGCAGTTTGCCTTCTGCCGTAGCCGGGGGCGACGAACCCGGCCAGCGGAACCGGCCTCACCGCGGCCAAGCACAAGTTTCCCAAGACCGCTCCAGGCAAGAGCCGCCCTCGCGCCTCGCCTTTGCCAGTTCCGGGAACCGTTTAGGTTCACGAC
>JAEXPL010000341.1 GCA_023446865.1 Verrucomicrobiota bacterium
CAGCGCCGTGACCAGCCGCCGGATGTCCTCCTCGTCGCCCATCACGAGCCCCCGGCCGCTGAGGCGGTGGGGCAGGGCGACCACGGTCGAGGCCGGAGCGGCCGCGGCCCCCTCGGCCGCCGGCAGCCAGATGCGGAAGACCGTTCCGTGACCGATCTCGGAGTACACGGCGATGTGGCCGCGGTGCCGACGCACGATCGAATGCACCGTCGCCAACCCGAGGCCGCTGCCACCCTTTTTGGTCGTGAAATAGGGATCGAAGATCCGGGCCAGCACGGCCGACGGCATGCCCGGCCCGGTGTCGGCGAGCTTGAGGCGCACGTAGCGGCCCGCCGCCAGCGAACCGATCTCGTCCGCCGAGAGCGTCACATTGCTCGCGCCCACCCGCACCAGCCCGCCCTCCGGCATGGCTTGCAGCGCGTTGAGCACAAGGTTGTGGACCACCTGTCCGATCTGCCCGCGGTCCACTTCGACCGGCCAAAGCCCGTGGTCGAAGGCGAATTCCCCCTTCACCGCCGTCCCGCGCAGCACGAACTCGGAAGCCTCGCGCACAATCTCGGGCAGCACCTCCGCCGCGCGCAGCGGTTCGCCGCCCTTCGCGAAGGTAAGCAACTGGTGGGTGAGATCCTTCGCCCGCTGCGCGCCACGCTCCGCATCGCGCAGGCAGTCGCCGGCCACCTCCATCGCCTTGTCCTCGAGCATCGCGAGGGTGATGTTGCCCATGACGACGGTGAGCAGGTTGTTGAAGTCGTGCGCGATGCCGCCGGCCAACAGGCCGAGCGACTCGAGCTTGGCCGCCTTCTGCAGCTCGTGCTCGAGCTCGGCCTGGTGCTCCAGCTGGGCGCGTATCTGTTCGGTCTGCACCCGCACCCGGCGACGCAGCGCCCCCACCCAGAGCAACGTCATCGCCACGCCCAGGCCCAGCGCGGCCAAGGCCGTCAGCGCCCGCCCGCGCGTCAGCCACGGCGGTCGCGCCACGACGACCACGTCCGCCGGCGTGCGCAACCGCAGGTAGAAATCGGCTGGCTGACCGTAGGCATCGTATTCGACCTGGTAAACACCGGTGCACCGCACCTGGCTGCCGACCGCAAAGCGCGCCGCCTCGCGCGACGCCCCCTCCAGCCGGGCGAAGAAACGCGCCCCGGCCGACTTCACGAGCAGGTGCAGTTCCGTCCCGGTGCCGATCACCTCGATGATTTCGCAGGCGACCTCCACCAGGAGGTTGTCCAGCGCACGGTTCACCCCCGGAGTATCCGGCAACAGTCTCGGCGCGATGGCCGGACCGTTCGGAGCCCGCCGCACCTGCGCCTCGCGCAGCACCATGCGGTTGCCCTGTCGTCCCGGAAACCCAACGACCTCCACGTCCTGCCCCGGCTGCACCGCGCCGGTGTCGCGCGCCAGCACCTCGAGGCCGTGGTCGCCATCCTGCACGACCAACCGACGCCCGGCGGACACGTGGGTGGCGTTGCCCAGCAGGCGCACCCGCCGGTAGGGGATCTGGAGCGGGCTGAAACGCCGCAGCGAGGAGAGCGGGGTGAGCGCCGCCGCGAACGGGTCGAGAATCGCCGGCTCCTCGACCGTGATGTCGCTGCGCGTGGCGACCAGCAGCACGATGCCGGTCAGCTCCCCGCGCTCGTCGGCCGTGGCCGTGCAGACCCCACGCAGGAGAACGACCGCCCCGCGCAGGTCGGCGACCGGCTGGTCGGCGATCAGCCGCGCGGTGAACTCGCCGGTGGGACTCGTGAGATGCAGTTCGGTCCACGGTCCGTCGGCGTGGATCGCCTGGAGGTAACCGCGCAACTCGATCCGTTTGCCCTCCTCGGCGCCGCTCAACGCCTGGTCCAGGGTGCTCAGCCGCGGCTCCGGCAGCCGGATCGTGCCTTCGACGGCGTACTGTTCGATCTCCACCACCGGCGCGAACGGCCCGGCCGTCGTCGCCCCGGTCACCCGGACCGTGGCCCCGAGAGACGGCGGCGGCGTCCCCTCGGCCCCCGGCATCCGGATACACACGCCGCGGGTGGAGTCCTGGAGGTAGAAGAAAGGAACATCGGGGTGGGACCACGTCACCACGCCCCACAGATCCACGCGGTGGCCGCATCTCGCCTCGTCGGGGCCCAGCTCGAGCACCTGGCTGGCCCGGCGCAACTTGAGCCGCAGCGCCGCCTCCGGCGACGGCGTGGTCAGACGCTGCCGCCACAGGCCGCTGCGCACCACGAGTTCCGGCCCCTGCACCTGCAGGATGCCGATCGCCTCGACGGCGGCGCCAGGCTGGAGCACCCCGGTCTGGGCCGAGCGCACGGTGATCTGGTTGCTCTCGTCCCACAGCACCAGCGAGACCCCGGGGGTCGCCGCCCGGACCTCGCCCTGCACCCGCACCGGCGTGCCCGAGGGCAGCGCGCGCAACGCCGGCCCCACGCGGGCCGGTTGCTCGAAACGCGGATCACGCGCCAGAGGCGCGACCAACCGGACCGACCCGAGACCGTCGACCCAGAAGTCGAGACTCTCGACCACGCCGTCGGCATTCTTGTGAAGAAAGATCAGGCCGGTCGCCTCGACCACCGCCCCGGTGTAGTCGGGCAAGGCGGCGCCCTCGTCGATCAGCACATTCGTCGTGGCGAGCACCCCTTCCACGATCAAGAAGAGCCGGAGATGCCGTGGATCGATCTCCTGTTGGCGATCCACAAAGGCCGCGACCGTCACGAGCCCCTCGTGGTGGTGCTCAAATTGCTCCGGATGCCCGGTGAGCACCGGCGGCTGCCGCGGCGGCGCCTCGCCCAGCGGGGTCAGCCGCAGGTCCATGGGTACGAAGCCGCGAGTCGGCAGCACCCGGCACTCCAGCCGCACGCGCTGCCCCTTGCGCACCGGAAAGACCGCCGAACCCGTGTTGCAGTAGAGCGGCATGCCTTCGTTCTCGAGCCACATCACCCGCCAGACCGGATCATAGAACAACACTTCGGCCTCGAACCGCACGTCGTGCTCCCGTTGCCGCGCCGCTTCATCGAGGTTCCAGAAGCTGTTGTAGTTGGTCAGCAGCGGGCGCGGCGTCTCGGCGACCGCCGGCGCCGCGGCCTCGCACCACCCCGCCCCGCTGGCACCAGCCAGCAGGACCGCCCAACACAGCAGACGGCAGATGTGGAGACACCGCGACATGGTAGATGCCAGCGTAGCCCGACACCGCTCCCATCGGCCATTCCGGGCGGAACTTCACCCTGCAGCCCCGCCGCCGCACCTGCCGCCGCTCCCCGGCGCCGCTCGGAACCTGCGCACAAACTCTTCGGTGGACTTCGCCCCGACGCCTGCCAACCCTTCGCCACTACGGCATTCGCGGGGCCGCGCACGCGCCGCGCGCCGTGTGCAAACCCTTCGTCCGCATGAAGCCCTCCGCCCACGACCGCTGGCTCGACCGCCTGCTCATCGTCCTCTGCTGCGCCGCCCTCGCCCTGCATTTCCACTTCGCCACCCAGGCCTGGCATTTCCGCTTCATGCTCGGCCATGAGTTCCGGCAGACGCAGACCGCGCTCATCGCGCACTACATCGCGCAGGAGAACAACTTCTCCGTCGACTACACCGTGCCGCTGCTGGGCAAGCCGTGGGCGCTGCCGCTGGAATTCCCCGCCTATGAATGGGGCGTGGTCGTCCTGAGCCGGGCCACCGGCTGGCCGCAATTCGAGGCGGCACGCGCGATCTCGCTGACGAGTTTCTACCTCACCCTTCCGGCCTTGTACCTCCTGCTCGGCCAACTCGGCTTGGCGCGCGCCCGGCGGTTGTTCGTCCTCGCCTGCACCCTCGCCTGTCCGGTCTATATCTTCTACTCGCGCGCCGTGCTCATCGACCCGACGGCGTTGCTGTTCTCGGTCTGGTTTCTCGCCGCCTTCACCCGGATGCTCGCCGCTGTCCCCGGGAACGGCGCCCCCGACCGCCAGACCACTTCCGCCACGCCTTGGGCTTGGCTGCTCGTCGTCATCCTCACCGGCACGCTCGCCGGCCTGATCAAGAGTCTGGTATGGTTCGTGTGGGTCGTGCCGGCGATGGCCTACGGTGCATGGCGGCTCTGGCGCGACTGGCGTGGCGGCGGCGCCACGGCGGCGCTGCGCACCCTGGTATGGGGCATCGGTTCCGTCGTCATCCCCTTCGCCGTCTCTGTGTGGTGGGCCCGCCACACCGATGCGATCAAAGCCGCCCACCCCTCCGCCTACATCTTCACCTCCGCCAACCTCGCCGCCGGCAACTACGGCACCTTCAGCCTCGACGCCCACCTCTCCCGCGAGACGTGGAAGAACCTGTTCCTCTGCTGGCAGCAGTCGCTGCTGCCGCCGTGGGTGTTCGCCGCGATCGTCATCCCCGGCCTGGTTTTGCTTCGCAACTGGCGCGCTCGCATCGCCGGTGCCGCCGGCCTCTTCCTCGCCGCGCAGATGTCCATCCCTCTGGCCTACGCGTTGCAGGACTACTACTTTTACGCCGCCAACGCCTTCGCCGTCGCCGCCGTCGCCTTCGTCTTCCTCGGACTTCTCGACACGAAGCTCCCGCGGCTGGTCTCCGCGCCGCTGCTCCTGGTCCCGCTCGCCGCGCTCTACACGACCTTCCACGGCTACTATCAGCCGATGCTCGAGGTCCGCAGCCCGGGCGGCTCCGGCCTCACCGAATCGCTCAAGGCGTACACGCCGCCCAAGAGCGTCATCGTCGTCGCCGGCGCCGACTGGTCCGCGATCATCCCCTACTACGCCGAGCGCAAGGCCCTCATGATCCGCCGCGGCCTCGAGGCCGATGCCGCCTACCTCGACCGCGCCTTCGCCGACCTCGCCGACGAGGACGTCAGCGCCCTCATCCTGGTGGGCGACCAACGCGGCAACCGCGAGCTCGTCGCGCGCGCCGCCCGCGCCTTCAACCTCGACACCGAGGTCACCTACACCTTCGCCAAGGACGACGCCACCTCCGGCGCCGACGTCTACGTGGGCCACCTCTACCGGGAGTTCATCGTCCGCTGCCTGTACGACAAACACGGTTACCACGACGTCGCCACCACCGCCCGGGCCGCCGGCGCGCCCCTGCCCGACGCTCCCCTCGCGCCGCTGCCGCCCGCCAGCGCCCGCACCGCCTTCGGCGACATCTGCACCCCCCTGCCCAGCCATTGCCGGATCGCCTTCGGCTTCAACGTCTGGGTCATCGACGGCGTGCGCTGCCTGAGTCTGCACGCGAACAGCGACCTCGTCGTCCCCGCCCCCGCCGGCGCCACCCGGATCCTCTGGGCCTACGGCCTGCTCCGCGGCGCGTATGACCGCGAAGGCGACGGCACCAACGGCGTCGAGTTCATCCTCCTCGGCGAGACGCCCGACGGCGCCCGGCGCGAGCTCTTCCGCCGCCTCCTCGACCCGGTCGGCAACCCCGCCGCCCGCGGCACGCAGACCCTCGACCTGCCGTTCACGCCCCTGCCGGGCGAACGCCTGATCTTCCAGACCCGCGACAACGGCGCCGCCAACTTCGACTGGGCCTTCACCAGCCGCATCCTCGTCCAGTAGCCCCGCGCCCCCATATCCCCCCCCCCCCCCCCCCCCCCCCCCCAGACCCCCCCCCCCCCCG
>JAEXPL010000426.1 GCA_023446865.1 Verrucomicrobiota bacterium
GTCAGGCCGGGCGCCGCAGCGCCCCGGGAGGTGTCAGGGTCGGACATGGAGCAGCGATAAAACAGCCGCCGCAATGGCCCGCGCAAACCCTTTTTCGGAAACGCGCCCCGGCCCCTTGCTCTGCGAACGCGCCGAAAAAAGCTCTTGCCATGCCATCCGCCCACCGGATGCTCTCGCCCCCTTAATCACTTTCACCATGGCTCGAATCTGCGCGATCACAGGCAAGCGTCCCTCCAAGGGAAGCATCATCCACCGTAAGGGTCAGTCCAAGAAGAGCGGCGGCATCGGCACGCACGTCACCGCCAAGACCACGCGCTGGTTCAAGCCGAACCTCCAGAAGGTCAAGGTGCGCCTGCCCAATGGCAGCACCAAGCGGATTCTGGTGTCCGTGAAGGCAATTAAGGCTGGAAAAATCCAAAAAGCCTGACCAGTTTGTAGCTCTCCCATCCACCCGCCTGCCCCCGAGCGAGCGCTTAGCGCCCTCGGGGGCACATTTTTTCCGGGTGCGGGAAAGGAGGCCTTCACCGCGGATCAGCCGTGCCGCAGCCCGAGTCGGGCCAGGAAACGGTCGGCCAACACCGGGAGTTCCTCGCGCCCCTCGATGCGCAGCGCCCACAGGGTCGCGCCGTAGACGGCGATCCCGAGCGGAATCCCCGCCGCGAGCACGACCACGTCGCGCCACCACAGCGCCGGTAACAGCATCATGACGACAGTCCGGCCGCCCCAGACGGCCAGCGCCATCGCGGCCACGCCGGCGGCGATCTTGAGCAGGTCGCGCCAGAGATGATGGAAGGCCAGCGCACGATCGCCGTGCGCAAGCCGCGCCTGCAGGTACCACGCCTGCGCGACAATCGCCAGGTTGCTCGCCAGCGCCAGGCCCACCGTCGAGAGCGGCGCCATCAGGAGCAGGCCGAGCCCGATGTTCACCGCGAAGCTCAGCAGCGCCGCGCGCACCGGCGTGCGGGTGTCCTTGCGGGCGTAGAAGGCGCGCAGCACGAGGTTGACGAAGGAGAAGAACGGCAGCCCCGCCGCAAACACCGCGAGCACCGGGACCATCGCCCCGGTATCCGAGGAATGGAAAGCACCGCGTTGGAACAGCAGGCGGATGATCGGCTCGGCCAGCAGCACCAGCCCCGCCGCCGCCGGGATGTTCACCACCAGGATCAGGCGCATGCCCCGGCGGTACGAGGCGGCGAACGCCGACCAGTCGCCCTGCGCCGCCTGCCGCGAGATCAGCGGGAATACCACCGTCGACACCGCGACCGCGAAGACGCCGATCGGCAACTCCATCAGCCGCGTGGCCAGGTTGAGCAACGAGACCGCCGCGTCGTTGAGCGACAGACCCACGAGCCGCAGCAGCGCCATGTTGATCAAGTACACTGCGGAGCCGACCACCGTCGGCCCCATCAAGCCGATGATCGCCCGCACCTGGTCGCTGCGCCGCAGGTCCCACCGCGGCCGCCACCCCTCGCGCACCAGCGCCACCGCAGGAACCGCCATCTGGAAGAACCCGCCCACCAGCACACCGCCGCACAACAGTCGGATGCGTGTGCCGCCCTCCGCCGCCCAACCGCCCCACGTGCCGCCGACCAGCGCCGCGATCATCGCCAAGTTCAGCCAAATCGGCGAGAGGGCCGGTTCGAGAAAACGTTCCAGCGTCTGCAACGCCGCGCTGAAGGCCGCCGCCAGGCAGACGAACACCATGTAGGGAAAAAGCCAGACCGCGAGTTCCGCGCCGAGCCGCCAGCGTGCGATCGTCTCCGGGGCGGCGCCCAGGGCCGCCGCCCCGCCCTCCCACCAGCCCGAACCGAGCACCAACATCGACACCGCCACGCCCGCCAGCGTCACCAGCAGCAGCCAGCTCGTCACCTGACTCACGAGGGCAAAGGCCCCTGCGCGCTGCCGCCGCTCCAGTTCCTCGTTGAGCGTCGGCACGAAGGCCGCCGTGAGCGCCCCCTCGCCGAGCAGCCGGCGAAAAAGATTCGGCAGGGTGAACGCCGTGTAGAACGCGCTGGCCAGCGCCGTCGTGCCGAACACCGCCGCCGTCAGCATGTCGCGGATCAGCCCGAGCACACGCGAGACCATCGTCGTGCCCGCCACCAATCCGATACGTTCGAGACTGACGTTCTTGGACATGCAAAGCGAGTACTCAGCGACGATCCGGAACACGCAAGTTCTTATCATCTCGCTCCGACGAGGCGCTCAACGTAGCCACGAATCCCCGACTCCGACATCGGCCCGGCCAGCGCTCCGCGTGTCCTGAATCATCCGAGGGAAAGCACGGCACGCATACCTTCCGATTTCGTCGTAACGGCATCATCACGGCAACTCGGTTCCAGACTCCGACTTGCCACCATGGACGGAATTTTCCTAAACCAGTGTTCATGGCAGCCGAAGAACTGGCACCAGTGAACACGCCAGCCCAGCGGATCTCCACGTGAAGCCCACCCATCGTGACGCCCAGCAGGTAGTACCCTCCAAGCCAGTGCCCATCGGTGAACGTACCCGAGGGCGGCTGGTGGGAATCGGTTGCTTTCCGTCCCAACGGCACCAGCCGAACTCCCAATCGTTGCCGTCCACCTTCTGGGGACGAGGAACTTTGGCGGAGGCGCCATGGGCCGCAAGCTGAGGCCTCCCGGTGTCCGCTCCAGATCAGCGGTCACGACGCTCAACCCAATTTTCCTAATGTAGGCTCCGCACATCTATGTCCGCCTCCTACTATTACTCCGACGGACAATGCCATCCCATCGGTCCAGTGTCCGTCGAGAGACTGGTTGAGCTGGAGAAGAACGGGGAACTTCATCCCGATACGATCGTTGCCTGCCCGGGAGACTCCGGCTGGCGTCCATGGTCCGAGCTGCGCCCGCCCTCGCCGCCACCGGAACAAGACTCCCGAGGAAACCCCTCTCACCCATCCCCAAGCCTGGCTGCACCAGCAACAGCCCACGCCCAAGCCCACGGCGAACTTGGGACCGCACCGGGGTCGCCGCTCCCGCCAGCGCCTGGCCCCACCCCGATCGTCGAGCCTGACGACTCGACTCAGATTGCATCCTCTTGGCCGCCGCCTCCCCCTCCGAGTGTTTCCAGCGCCGATCCTCAGGGGCAGAGCGCCGGGCAAACGGTGGTGGATTCGGCGCCCCCTCGCCCTCCGCACGCTCCTTCGGTGATTCCTCCAGAAACAGAGGGCCTGCCAACCACTGGCACTCAACCTCGGAATGAGGCACCAATTCCGAAAGGCCGCACGGAGGCCACATTGCCCGACGACCAGGAGCACGCCCCGCACTGGGCGCCCCCCCCGCCGCCAACAGGCCCGAATCCCCCGCCCCTCGCCACCGAGGTCCCCATCCTAGCTGCTCCTCCTCGACCCTCACAGGCATCGGCTGGAACCGACTCTACCGAATACTGCGGAAGCGTTGAGAGCGCACCAACCCCGTCACTTCCAGCTCCGGCGTCAATCCAGCAGACCACCCCGCAGGCTTCGCCGCCCACTGGAAACTCCGAGGCAAATCGACCGACATCGGGCGTTTCCATGCTCGACCAGGCTTCAGCGCAGCATGCTCAACCAGCCAGTACGCCTCCACAACAAGTGCCACTCGACAGCACCGCCGCGGTCCAATGCGCTTCCTCGGCGATCGAGCTTCCGGCGGAAGCGAACTCCAGGACTGCGACAAACCAAACATCCATTACCCCTCCCGCTCTGGCTCAGAATCCAGCTGTTGCCGAAACCAAAGCGGCACCACCTCCCTCTTGCCCATCGCAGCCGCCCCTCCTCCTCTGCCACCAGCGGAAAAAAACGATAGCGCTCATTGGCGCAGCCATAGCGCTCATTACGGCCGCAGCACTGGGTTGGCTGGCGATAAGTCGTAGCCAAGGGCCCGCGCTCCCGAGGGGATCCGCGGACCACGACACGCCACTCGATTCCCAAAGATCTCCCGCCAGCGCGACCGAAGATCCGCGCCCAAGCGGGCTGCTGCCCACACGCCGGGACCACAGTAGTCGCCAACTAGATAACCTGGACTCCCAACGATCACCAGCATTCTTGGACGGAGTCAGCTCCCTAGATGCCGAGGGGCCCTCGCTCGACAAAAAGGTTCCACGAGCACTACGCGAGACCATCCGCAACGAGTTCGCCGAGATCTCCGAGTCAGAGCGCCCGATCGCGCTCATCGCCCGCTGCTACCTTGGGCACCCTCACGAGGTCCACGTACTGGACTGCCGACAGGAGACCGCTGAACATTTCAAGATCGGGCAACCGCTCCCTCCTTACGTCGAACGTGCCCGTCAGCTGGCCCGCCACTCGGCGTACGCATTCATCGAAGTCTACGAACACCAACTGCGCGCGATCGGCAGAGACGGTGCGGTCACGATTCTGCAGATGTGAACATTTTTCATTCGGTCCACGTGGTCGGTTGCTCCCAGGTGCGCGCGGCACCTTGACATCAGCCGAACCACTCGCGGACCACCGTCATCCCCAAGTAGCCTCCAGCCATCTCCTCGACACGCAAAGCACCGCGACCAACACATCGCATGCGGGAAAAACAACTTCACCTCGCAGCGATGAAATCACCTTTAAAAAACGACGAAAATAGGTTCCGCTCAGGCCATGCGGCTGATCCTCTGAATACGAGCATGGCTGCGCTGCTCCCCAGAAAACGGCACGACATCGCGGCTCCCCGAACAGCATCCGGCACCCACTCCACTCCCAATCCCGGCAAACTCCTCAGATCCAACCTCCCATGATTACCAGAACGTTGTTCTTCGCCGCTCTTTTCTGCGGCACCCTCGCGAGCGGCCTCGCTCAACAATCCACCCGGGTCGAAACCAAGACCGAAGCTTTGCCGACTCAGGTGCAGAGCCGATCCTACACCACCGAGGACGGACGCCAAGTCACCGAAACGACCACCGTCTCCACCGTCAGGCAGGAGCAATCGGTGAAACGGACGGACCACTACCGGGCCGCGATCTTCATCAGCAATCGAGCAGGTGAGTCATTCGACTCCAAGATCATGGCACTCGAAGACCTCGTGACCGCGCGGATCACCGACAGGGGCATGGAGGTGTTGAGCCGGGAAGCGATTGCGGACGCGATGCGGGCCTTTGATCCGGCGGTCGCCTCCGCCAAACGGCCGGCCGACAGCCTCGACGCGAAGCTTACCGAGCAGAGCTCCGCCCTTCGGCTCGCCCAAGGACTGGGAGCCGACTATCTCTTGATCGCTTCGATCACGAGCATCGGGGATCGGGAGCGCGCCCTCAACGCCTACGGAGTGAACTCCGTGACGAAGGAGACAACCTTGCGATTGACCTACAAGATTCTCGATGGGAACACCGGCGGCAGCCTCACCGCCGATGCGATCAAAGTCACTGCCGGCACCCGCCAGACCGAAAACGCCGCCGAGCGGAACGACGATCTTCTCAACGATCTCTTCGACCAGGCCTCCGAGAAACTTGCCGACAGCCTCTCCGGGCGCATCGCCCAACGCCGCATCGCCCCCGTCAGCACCGCGGCAGCTCTGGTGAGCCTCACAATCGATATCGAGGCGGCCGACCTGTATGTGCCGGATGTCCGCATCGACGAAGAGCACACCATCCGTATCAGCGAGAGCCGGTTGAAGATCGCTCCGCTTCAAGTGACCGTCGAAATCGATGGGGTCGCGGTTGGCACCGCCCCCGGCACCATCCAGGTCCGGCCTGGTTTCTCCAAACTCCGTCTCAGCCGCGAAGGCTACCGTCCGTGGGAGCGCACAATCAACGCGGTCAACGGACAGACCCTCCATGTTTCGATGGAGTTGACCGACGCCGCCTTCGCGCGCTGGAAGGAAGCCACGGCGTTCATGAACGACCTCAAGAACGGGGCGAAGCTCACCGATGCCCAAGTCAAGGTCCTCGAAGGCCAGGCCCAGATGCTCCGCCAAAGCGGCTTCAAGGTGGACACCAAGGACGCGCCCCAGATCAACATCCGCCACAACTCGATTTTCGGAGAGTGATCTCCATCACCCCGCCCCAGCAGACCCACTTGGACCAACTCAGGTTTTACTCATGAAACTTCGTTCTCTTCTTCTCGTCTCTGTCGGCCTCGCAGCCTCCGGTGCGCTCCAGGCGCAAACCACGAGCCCCGGCCTCAAAAAACTCGCCATCTCCGATGTCAGACCGATCGGTTCGCTCGTCGAGAGCGTGACCGAGTCCGGTCGCAAGAACTCGCTGGACCGCGTTGTCCAGTCGCTTGATAGCCAGTTGATGGATCGAGTGCAGAACACTCGGAAGTTCGAGGTGATCGCGCGCTCGGACATGAAATCGATCCTGAAGGAAGCGGACTTCACTGGCGGAGCATTCCAGCCCACCGAAGTCGACTACCTCTTGGTCACTACCGTAGGTGACTTCCAGGACTACTCCGAAACCCGCGAGTTCGCCGCGCTCGGTAAGTCCGCGAGCTGGAGAGTGGTCCGCCTCGGCCTCGTCGGCAAGATCTACGACGGAAAGACCGGCAAGCTGATCGAGTCGACGAACATTCCGGTCGAGATGCGGGACCAGACCGAAAACGGAGCCAATGCGACGAAGAACGGCGACCTCAGCGACTCCCTTATCCAGCAGGTTACGTTCAAGGCCGCCGACCTGGTGGCCGCGCGCGTGGCCGATGTGATCTACCCAGCCCGGGTGCTCTCCAAGCTTGACCGTACCGTGACCATCAGCCGAGGCGAAGGCTCGGGTGTATCCACCGGTCAGATCTGGGAGGTCTTTGCGCTTGGCGAGGAGTTGATCGACCCGGACACCGGTGCCTCGCTCGGTCGCGAGGAACTGAAAGTCGGTCAGGTTCGCATCACCCGCATCAATCCAAAGACCTCACAGGCAGAGATCATCAGCGACACCGGGATCGACAAGGGTGCGATCCTCCGCCTGCCCTGAACTTTCGACGAACGCATCGAAACACCTCATTCAACACCATGCAGATCTCCTACCCCCAAACCAGCGTCCTGTGCGGCCTAGCGTTGCTCGGCCTTCTCACCGGATGCACCACCTACACCACCCAGTCGTCCGACTTTCGCTCCTCGTGGCAGGCAGGGCAATTGCCTGCGGCCGCGACGGAAGTCGCCAAGAAGGCCGAAAAGAACGCGAACAACCAAAGCACGGTCGTCTGGAGCCTTGAAGAAGCGACCGTCTATCGCACGCAGGCTTTGGAGAACGCCCCCCCGGCCACGCCCGCCGGCGCCCCTCCGACCTCCGCCCTCGGTCCCGTCGAGGCCGCAAACGCGCCGTCGTACCAGGACTCGATGTTCAACCGCAGTATCGATGCGTTCAAATGGGCAGCCGATCGAATTGTCACCTACGACGAACAGGCCAAGGCCAAGGTCGCATCTGAAGCCGGCGCCCTCCTGACGAACCCGGCAAACCTATCCTACCGCGGGCGCGCCTCCGACCGCATCATGCTCGAGGCCTATCAAGCGCTGAACTATCTGGCACTCAAGCAACCGGACAACGCGCGGGTCGCATTGAACAAGGTGCTCCAACACCAGCGAGATGCGCTCGAGACCAACGCCAAGCGAATCGAAGAAGCACAGGCCAAGGCGGAAGAGGCGAAGGAAGGAAAAATCGCGGATGAGAAAGGCAAGACCGCCAGCTACGATGCCGAACAAGCGATGAAGGATCCCAAAGTTGCCGCCACACTTCAGGAGATCGACACCGAGCTCGAAACCGACGTGCGTCCCTACGAGGTCTACGTCAATCCCTTCGCGGTCTTCGTCGACGGCTTGTTCTTCATGACCTACGGCGAGGACGCTTCCGATCTGGAGCGTGCCCGAAAGTCGATCGAGCGTGTTGCCGCCATGGCTCCCGAGTCGTCGTTCATCAAGGAGGACTTGGCCTTGGCCGAAGGGCTCGCTTACGGCAAGCGGCCCGAGGGCCTGACCTATGTGATCTTCGAGACGGGCTCGGCTCCTTACCTCGACCAAATCCAGATTCCCATCCCGCTATTCCTGGTGACGAAGAAGGCAGAATACACCCAGTGCGCCATTCCGCGGCTGAAGCGGATGCCCGACTACGTGCCCGCTGCCGAGATTGGCGTGGGCGACCGCACGCTGCAGACCCAGCTGCTCTCCAGCATGGACAGCGTGGTGGCGCGGGAGTTCAAGAACGAGTGGCCCGCCACCCTCACCAAGGCGATCATCTCCGCCGGCATCAAGGGCCTGATCCAATACGAGGTGGACAAGCAGCTCGAGAAGCAGAGCTACGCTGTGCAACTCGCGGGCATGCTCGCCACCTCGATCTACAACGCCGCGACCACCATCGCCGACACGCGCAGTTGGACCACCCTGCCCAAGCAGTTCCAGTACGCACGGTTCGCCACTCCGGAAAACCGCACCATCACGATCACGGTCGGCACCACGAGCCGGCAGGTGACGATCGAGCCCGGCAAAGTGAACCTCGTGTATGTGAAGAGCATCAACCCTTCGGTGCCGGCCATCATTTCCCAAACCGTTCTTCGCTGAACGCCTCCCATGAAAAAACTCGTCCTACTCTCCGCCCTTGCTGCCAGCGCGATCTTCTCGGGCTGCAGCACCGTCAACACGATCGAGCGCGAGACACCGCAGAGCCGCCCGAACTACATCCGGGATCGCCGACTGGTGTTCGATGGCTGGCTCGCCGAATCCATTGCGGTCACCGACCTCGCGCAGACCCATGTCTCCAGCAACCTGCTGAAGATCGACATGAAGGTCCGCAACCTGCATCGCCACTACAAAGACTACCGGTACCGCGTCGAATGGATCGGCGAGGACGGGATGGTCATCCCATCCCCCATCGACGGATGGAAGACCATCCACCTCGAAGGCCGCGAAGAGACCCACGTATCCGCCACGGCCACCTCCCCGAAGGCGGTCGATTTCATCATCAAGTTCATGCTGGACCACGAATAAACCTCTCCAATGAAGACACGCCATATCGTCCCCGTCCTTTTCGGTGCCTGCGCCATCGCCTTGGCCCCGCTGACGGCTACCGCCAACACCGTGAAGAAGGTGGACCCCAAGCAAAAGGTCCTCGTCAACGCCACCCAGATCAGCCCCAGCGAATGGTCTGAGGCCGCGGAGAAGCTGATTTCCAATCTGCTCGGATCCGATGTGCTCGCCTCGATTCAGCAACCTCCCGCCGTCATGGCGATCAGCCGAATCCGCAACGACACCACGATGCAGATCGACATCGACTCCTTGACGAAGAAGATCCGCGTCGCCCTCAACCAGAGCGGCAAGATCCTCACCACCACGACCCTCGGGCTAGGCGGCAAGTCCGAGGATCCGTTGGCGAAGGAGTCGGCCGAGTACGCGCAGTTCATGTCCGGCCAAAAGCAGGAAACGCGCATGCCCGACTTCACGCTCTCCGGGAAGATCATCGAATCGCGCATCAAGCAGGGCCGCGAGACCCTCATCACCTACACCTTCCAGCTCAGCCTGACCGACGTGAAGAGCGGCTTGGCCGTCTGGGAAGCCGAAGAGGCGATCGCCAAGACTTCGAAGAAGTCCGCGGTCGGATGGTAAGGACAAACGAAACCTAGGCTCATCAAGCCCCCCGACGCCTTGTGCGCGGGGGGCTTTGGTGCCACTAGCCCCGAGCAAGCACCCCTTCCTCACGTGAAATCATTCCGCTTCCTCCTTTTGCTATGCATCCCGATACTGGCCGGACTCAGCATCGCCCAAACAGACGGCGTGAGTTCACCAAGTGCCAACGCTGAGCGCATCCAGAAGCAATTCGAAGAGAAATACCTCGCGGTGCTTCGCAACGCACTGGGTTCGGAGGCGGGTGGAGCAGGGGCCGAGTTCTGGGAGAACGCATACCAGATCGTCTTCGGGGTCCGCGTGAACGATGCGCAGGGAGCGCGCGCCGCACGCGACATCTTCGAATCGGCCAAGACGTGGCCGCGCGTGCGGTACATGCCGATTACTCCGGAGAATCCGATATACCTCCCGGGCCCGCAGGGGGACCGAATGGAGGAGGAGCTCAACCAAGCCCTGGCCGACTTTGAGGCCAAAGCCCATCATACGCAGGCGGACTACGCGGCTGTGATCACAAAGATGGCACCGTTTATTCGGACTATCATGGCGGATGACATGATGCGCGAAGGCGGGGTCGAGGTTCCGGCAGGCACGGTCCTGACCTACGAGGCACCAGCCTACTGCCTTCAACACAATCTTCCAGCCCCCTCGTCAGGCGACGACATGTGGCTGATTCCGGCGAGTACACTGATCCCGCCTGGCGCCCGCGAGATCTTCGAAGCGCTGCTTCGGTACTCAGAAGGTCACCCCAATGACCATTCGATTATCCAGTCGCTACTCTGGGCCATCCGGGAAGCCAACGAGCACCCCTATACCAAGATTTCCGCGGACCAGCGGCGTGTGCTTGATGCTTCACTCAAAGACGGCGCCAACAAGTTCCTCGCGTTCATGGGGGTGAAGGTCGATCAACCGAAGTCCGCCAAGCCCACTGTTTCGCGCCGGCCGACTCCACCGGCTTCTGACCCCTATGGCGATCCGTACGGAAGCACGTCAACGGACGGTGCGTCGGACGACAGTTCGGATCCTTACGGAAGGCCAGCGTCTACTCCCCCGTCCACCCCGCGGAACCAAGGCGGCGCGCTGGATAGTTCGGCGCTGAAGCGGCAGATCGCCCAGAAGAACAAAGAGAATGCGGGCATCATCGAGCATGGGATGGATCCATGCGACCCGGGCCAAGTTGAGGCGATCATGCGCCGACTCAATGACCCGGCGTTGAAGAAGAACCGGGGCGACAATCCACCTACACCCAACGATGGATTCACTCAGCTCGCGCCGAATGTCGCAGCCAAGACGACGACCCGGAACGGGAAGAACATCACCGAGGTCGCGAACGGTTCGAATAAGGATTTTTGGTTCAGGCCGGAAAGCTATATCGCCCTCACTCGGCAGAACAGGCAGCCCTTTGCGTTCACGGCACCGGGACAACTGCCTACGCCCGAGGAAATGGCACAGGCCGTGGCGAAGGCCAAAGAGATTGTCGCCAAGTCGAAGCTCGTGCTGCACGGCAAGTATGATCCCAACTACCACGCGCAAAACCGCATTTGGGATATTCTCCAGCACGACTCGGATGGGAACCCAATCTGTGATGTGATCGATTATTGGCCCCTCGATGGCACTACGGTGAATAAGCGAGGCGTGCGAGTCCGTGACACGGATAGGCCGATTCCCACTGTTCTAGCTATCGTCAACTTGTACGACAGGAACGGCGTCCCGATTACGGCTGCATGGAATGTATACGACGCACTGGAGTGGGATTCCGACTGCCACGGTTATTCCCTTACCGGCGGACAGTTCTTCATCGATAACGGTCAGATCCAGCAATTCCTCGATGGAGTGACGACGGACAAGAAGCGGGTGAACAAGACCTCCTTGCTCAAGAAAGGCAACACCTTCCCAGCGAACAACCTCGGCGACGCCCCAAAGGGATCGTTGGTGGTCCTCCGCAAGGCCGACAACACTGTTGTCCACTCCTTCATCTCACTGGGAGAAGGAAAAATCCGGGAAGCAGCTGGAACTGTGGTGTACGACTCAACAGGACAAAGTGTTTCACGACCAAACACCGCAACAGGTTGGACAAATGAGGCAGGGCAGAATGCCATTGGTGCGTTAGGCAAGACACATGATACAACCCTCGCCAAAGCCGTCGAGAGTTGGACAGCACGAAACCCAGGGCTGACGGTGGAAGTGTGGACGCCCACCCAATGAAAGGTTGGAGCTTTGGCATTCTATTCTTTGTTGGGCTCTGCTCGTCCGCATGCCCCGCCCCTAATCGCCCAATGCCTCTCACCATCGAAGTCAACCGCCAGAAATTCGAGTACCGTCTTGTCGCGAATGCCGCAGGTATTGAACTCGGCCAAGACGCCATCGAGCCATGGAAGATGCAATGTCCCCATGGAGCGAAGATCCAGCTCGCCTTCGCCGGTATTCCAACACCGACGGACCTTCGAGGCTATTCCCCGGAGGTAATGGTCTCTGAGATCTACAAGCCATCCCAGAGGATCTTCACCACGCAAACCTCCGGGCCAGTTACACAATGGTTCAGTGTCAGGGTTCTTCTTCCCGATCTCAATGATAGTGACTTGGCCGCGTTGCGGGCGTTTCGGATCCTCTGGTACGTCGACGAGGACAGTGCGCCCACGATCACATCGGACTGGATCCCGATCACCAGTAAAGACGTCGCGAACCTGAGCGGGTCGCCCCCTTGATACGATTGCGCCGCGAGTGGCGGCGAAATTCGGTCAATCCGTTCATCGTGGCAGACGGCAACGACTCCGGAAAAGCACCAGTGCGACCGAAATTGCAGTACAAATGTCGACCGATTCCTCCGGACATTATCCGTAAAACCAACGACAATGTATTTTGATTCTCAAGCCTCCTTTGAAGCGGTGCCTGCCCTAAACCTAGAATGCCATCATCGACTCGTGTTCGGCATGCCCCGCTGGTCGTTTGCGTCCTTCATAGGCGAGTGGACTGCAATGGTTCCGGCGGGCGCTCGGCGAACACTAGGCGGAATGAGGTAGCGATGAACACCGTTAGTTCCGCCTGAAATCGTTTGCTCATGGCTCGCAGCATCCTGATCCACTCTGAATCGGAAGGGGGCCTATTCCAGCCTGCCGGCGCCGCCAAGACCGCCGCGACCTCCGCTTTCACCACCCCCAAGGCCCGACTTAACGCACGGCGGTCTACAGCCTATCTGTCCGCGCTCGCCCAGCTGGACGCCGGCGGGCATCTGCTTGATGACAAGACCAAGGCAGCCATTCGCGCGGCGATCCGCGCGGAGTTTCCCGAGGTCTCGGCGGTGGATCTGCCGTTGGGGATCGTGGCCCGCTGCCATCTGGGCCATCCCTACGAGGTTCACACGCTCGACTGCGCCCTCGACATCGTCGAGCACTACAAGATCGGCCAAGCTCTGCCCGGCGGCATGGAGCGCGCGCGAACGCTGGCGCGGCACCCTTCCTACGTCTTTGTCGAGGTCTACCTCCGGCAGGTGCGCGCCGTGTCGGCCGATGGCACGGTGACCACTCTCGATCTCTAGCCTTCAACGGGAACAACCACGATGTCCGACCAAATCATCAGTACAGCCAATCTCGCCTTCATCGAATCGTCGCTCGCCGCACTCAACAGCCGGATCGGCACAGTCAACGAGAACGTTCAGGTCGTCTATGGGAAGGTCGAGCAGACCGCCCAAGAAATCAGCACCACGCGGCAGGAACTGGCCGTGCTTGCCAACGATTTCGCCGAGTTCGTCCAACGCGACCGACTCGCCAAGGCCTTGCAGTTGGCCGAAACCCGGGTGGTCAAGGTGCGGCAGGAATTGGAGCAAAAGTTCGGTCATCTCGACGAGGTACGCAAACGTACGACCGGCATCCTGCAGGCGGTCGATGTGCGGGTCGTACGCACGGAGACCATGCACAGCGGAACCGAAGAGCTGATGGTCAAGGCGCCGCGTTACTGGCTGGCGCCCGGTCTGGTCGCCCTCACCGCCTGGCTTGCCGATAACCAGGAACTCGCCAACCGCGCATTGCAGGAGGCGTTGCGGCGCGACACCAACAAGACGTGCCTGCTCTTCGCGCTGATCAGCCGGCGCGGCAATCGCCATGGCCCGGCCGCACGGTGGCTCGACCACTATTTCGGCCTCCAGGATCCGACCAACATGGACCGCGAAGTCGTGCTCCTGTTGGAGGCGGTGGCGCACGGCGTCTTTGGTCCGGAGGGGCGCCAGATCTGCTCGCGCTCGATGGACGGCTGGCTGGCGTTCCTCACCGCGCGCGACGGCTTTGTCGACGAACAGCGCAAGCATTGGGCCGCCGCACTGGAACGTTTCACGCCGCGCCAGCTGGACGAGAAGGATTTCGCCCGGCTGCGCAAGATCGCCGGCAACTGGACGGAGCTCGAGTCCTCGCTTCTGAACGCGCGCCTGCACCAGCCAGTGCTCGATCACTTCACCCGGGTCTTCAACTACCGACCGGAGTCGTCCACGAAGCTGGTGACCCAGGTCGACGGCATCCTCGACAAACTGGTATGCCGGTTCGACGACGAGGAGCTGCCACTGCGCCGGCAGGAACGGCTCCTGTCCCTGATCATCGACGAGAACGGCGACGAGCAGCAGGCTCGCAAGACCTTCGATGTCGAAACCAAGGCGCTGGAGGAGCACATCAGTTTCACGCAGATCCTCACCAATGCCGCGATCCACTCCGACACCGCCGGTGCGAGCAGCGCCACGCAGCGGCTGGCCACCGCCCTATCGCGCGACTGGATCGAGGCGGCGCACAACCAACTGACGGCCCAGACCCGGGCTACGGCTCCGGCCAGCGCGAAGCTCACCCTCGCAGGCTGGTCGGGCGAGACCAAGGATGGCTCCGAAGAAGCGGTGCTGGTGCCGGCCCTGGAGGCCGAGATCAAGGCACAGGAGGAGAAGGCACTCGCCGCCATCGGCATCGGTGCCGGCGGAGTGATCGCCGCAATCGGGGCGGTACTGAGCCTCCTGCTGGCCTTCAGCGGCGCGGGCTGGCTGATCGTGACGATCATCTGCAGCATCGTCTTCGTGGTGAAATTCCGCGGGATCAAGAAGCGCAAGGAGCAGACCCGCGCCGCGTATGAGAAATCCCGAGCCGAAAATGTCGCCTACCTGCGTGCGACATTGGCGGAGATGGTCGACTATCGCCGTGCATGGTCGCAGGCGGATACCGTGGCGGGAAAACTCGCGCCGTTGCTCCGGTCCTTTGATCCCCGTGAAATGACGGCGCCCGATCACAGCGGGGCCCGCCAAGTCGTCGCCAACAATTGACCCTGGATACCATGTCACGCCCGCTTCTTCCCGCCGATCAGAACAACACTCAACCGCCGGCTCCGGCCCAATCGAACGCGGACGTTGCCGCGGCGATCGCAGCGTTGCCCCCGTTGCCCGGCGCCCCGATTCCGCCGCCCATTGCCCATTCATCCCCGCCCACGCCCCCACCGCCGCCCACCCCAACGGCCACGACCAAGCCACCGGAGGCGCCGCTCCTCTCGAACTCGCCACTGGCCGAAGCGTTTCCCCAATGGGACCTGATGCCCCCGGCAGAGTTCATCAAGCGCGCCCGCCGGTGAACGCAGCGCCCAAGACCTATGCGGAATGGTCGGCGCTGCTCGACCGATTTGCGGTGGTGCCAGCCGAGACGGATGCCGAACTGCTGGCGCTGGCACGCGCAGGAACCATTGTGCATGGGGATGGTGTCACCGAACGCTTGGTCGACCGCATCGTCGAATTGATCAACCGCCGGCTGCGGACCTGCAACGAACTGTTCCAAGCGGAACTCAAGCGCGTGCAGGGCGAGACGGCGTTCGTGCAATCGATCCTGATGTTCCGCCAGCGGCTGGAGTTTCCCAAAGCATTGGCCGCTATCCCCGTTCTGCCCGAAAAGATTCAGGCTCAATTGGGCCAAGGCGTCCTCGACGCCTCGTTGAAGGCCCAAGACTCGCTCCTCGAGTCCGCCAAGGCGGATCGGACTGGCCGGCTCGCCCTTTGGATCAGCCAGAATCCGATCGTGCCCCGAAACCAGCCGCCACCTCTGCCGACTGCGAAGAGCTCCGCCGCGCTTTCCCCCACTCCGCCCCGCAAGGGTCGTCAAATCATCATCTAGCCGATCCGCTCCAGTCATGTCCTCCGAAGCCGTCTGCCTCGATACCCTCGAACGCTACCTCAAAGCCCGCATTCCCTTCATCTCGTTGCGGACCGCGGACCGATCGCGAGCGTTGGGTGTGCTCAAGAAGATCACCGAGAAACTCTCGATGACCGTCTACAAGCACACGATCTCGCAGGGCACCCGGGAGATCGTGACCGAGCGACAGATCAACGACGATCGGTCGGTGGCCGGCGCGCTGGCCTTTGCGACCGACCAGATGGCGTCACGCCAGAACCTCACGTTCGTGTTCACGGAGGTCTCGGACATTGAGGACGACACGCCGGGTTCGCGGCAGTTTCAGGATACGGTGCTTCTGGCGGTCGAGAACAGCTGCTCGTTGGTCGTCGTGGGCAACAAGCCTATCTGGGGACCGCTGCAGCGATTGGGCCTGACCATCACGTTGGATCCGCCCAATGAGGACGAAATGCGCGCCATCATCCGCGCGCAGATCGACCCTTATCGAACCCGGATCCGCATCGAGTGGGGCGAAGCGGAGGAAAAAGAGGCCGCCGCAATCCTGGCAGGCATCACCGCCATCGAGGCCGAGAACGTGATCGCGACGCTGCTGGCCCGCGGCCAAATCACGAAAGCCGACATGGCGGAACTGGTGCAAGCCAAGGACCGAATCTTCGCCGACATCTCCGGATTGGAGCGGGTTGTCGTGCAGGGCCAGGAATACAATGTCGGCGGACTTGAGGGCCTGAAGAGCTGGCTCGATCGCAAACGCCCGCTGTTGACGGCCGATCTACGGGAGCGGGGGATTCGTCCGCCCCGCGGCGTGCTGCTCGTCGGAGTGCCCGGCTGCGGAAAATCCCTCTCAGCCAAGGCCATTGCCGCCAGTTGGGGAATGCCTTTGTACCGGCTCGATCTGGCCAGCATCCACGGCATGTATCACGGACAAAGCGAGGGGCGCCTGAAGGATGCCCTCGCAACCGCCGACCATGTCTCGCCGTGTGTGCTCTGGATCGACGAGATCGAAAAGGGGCTCGCCGGGGCCAGTTCTGCTGGCAACGACGGCGGCACCAGCCAGCGCATGGTCGGCCAATTCCTCTATTGGCTTCAAGAGGGACGGCCGCGCGTGTTTGTGGTGGCAACGGCGAACGACGTCACGCAACTGCCGCCGGAACTGCTCCGCCGGGGGCGTTTCGACGAGCTCTTCTTTGTCGATCTGCCCACACCGCAGGAACGCGGCGCCATCATCGACATCTACACCCGGCGTGGACTGAAGCGCACGCTCACCGATCCGCTGCGGAAAGAGTTGATCGACTTGTCCGAGGGTTTTGCCGGTTCCGATCTCGAAGCCGCGGTCAAGGAAGTGACCGAAGAAGCCTTTCTGCATGGTGACAGCTCGGTCCACGACGATACGTTTCGCACCCGATTCCAGAACGTCGTTCCGCTCTCCAAAACCAACCCGGAGCGGATCGACTCGATCCGTGCGTGGGGCAAGGACCGCGCGGTGCCCGCCTCGGGCCAGACGATCGAAACCACCAACGGCCCGAGCAAGGCCAGGCGGGTCGTACTCGGCTGAAGTCTCGGGCACAGGCCGGCGTGGGCAGACCAAGCGGACTGATCGTAGGGTGCGCGGGAAGCGAGAAGCACATAACATCCCAAGCGGCCGCCGCCGCCATTGACCACACCCGCGCCGCCACCATTCTTCCCTGCGCTACTACCCATGCCGCTCATTCCCCGGCTCGTCGAAAAGCTCCAGCGCCACCCGAAACGCTTCGTGTTTCCGGAGGGCGCCGACCCGCGCGTGATCCAGGCCGCGCGCCAGATCGTCACCCGCCGCATGGGAGCGCCCATCCTGCTCGGCGAACGCTCGATCATCAAGGATGCCGCCCTGCGCCTCGACATCTCGTTGCAGGGCATGCGCCTGGTCGATCCCTCGCGCTCCACTGATCTCGACGAGTTCGCCGCCCGCTACCTCGAGCTGCGCAAGGGCCGTGGCCTCCAGCCTTCCGAGGCCCGCCAGGTGATGATCGATCCGGGCTACTTCGCCACGATGATGCTCGCCACCGCGCAGGCCGATGCACTCATCGGCGGCGCGACCGTCTCCGCCTCCAGCGCCCTGCGCCCGCTTTTCCAGATTCTGCCGAAACAGGAGGGCGTGAACACCGCCTCCTCCGTCATGGTGCTTGATTTCGACGAGAACAAGGTCGGCCTCGACGGGTCGCTCTTCCTCGGCGATTGCGGCGTCATCCCCGAGCCAACCGCCGAGCAACTCGCCGACATCGGCATCACCGCGGCACGCATCGCCCACCATCTCACCAACGACACACCGCGGGTCGCCTTCCTCAGCTACTCCAGCCACGGCAGCTCCACCACTCCCTCCGTCCTAAAGATGCGCCAGGCCACCGAGCTCGCCCGCGCCAAAGCCCCGGAGCAGAAGTTCCCCATCGAGATCGACGGCGAGATGCAGGTCGACGCCGCGCTCGACCCGCGCACCGCCGCGGCCAAGGGCATCGCCGGCGGCGTCGGCGGCCGGGCCAACGTGCTCATCTTCCCCGACCTCAACTCCGGCAACATCGCCTTCAAGCTCGTCCAAGTCCTCGCCGGCGCCAACACCTTCGGTCAGATCGTCACCGGCCTCTCCCGGCCCGCCGCCGAGATCAGCCGCGGCTCCAGCGCGCACGATGTCTTCGGCGCCGCCGCCATCGTCGGCGTGCAGGCGATCAGCCACAACCTCCTCTACGGAGCCGACTGAGCCGCCACTCCGTGCCGGGCGGCACCGACCGGCCCCGGTCCACCGTCCACCGCTCCTTCATGCCCACCACGTCCATGCCCGAAGGCTTCCAGGAGGCGCCCGCCGGGCTTCTGGCCAAGCCGACCAACACCTCCACCAAGCGTATCTTCGTCGCCGGCACCCGGATGAACGAGGGCAAGACCACCACCTGCCTCGGGCTCTTCGCCGCGCTCCAGACGCTGTATCCGCGAGTCGGTTTCATCAAGCCCGTCGGCCAGCGCTTCGTCGAGGTCGAGGGCCATCAGATCGACGAGGATTCCGTGCTCCTCGACACCATCTACCACGTCAAGGTCCCGATCGAGAGCATGAGCCCCGTCACCATCGACGGGAAGTTCACCCGCCGCTACCTCACCGATCCGGCCGGCATGCACCCCGCGCTGGTCGACCGCATCTGCCGCGCCTTCGACCGCGTCTCCTGGGAGAAGGACTTCACCATCATCGAGGGCACCGGCCATGCCGGCGTCGGCTCCGTCTTCGATCTCTCCAACGCCTCCGTCGCCCGCATCCTCGACGCCAAGGTCATCCTCGTGTCCTCCGGCGGCATCGGCCGCCCGGTCGACGAGATCGCGATGAACAAGGCCCTCTTCGACCGCGAAGGTGTCGAGGTCATCGGCGCCATCGTCAACAAGGTCGAGCCCGACAAGCTCGGCTTCATCGCCGACTACGCCGGCCGCGGTCTCGCGCGCCTCGGCGTGCCGCTGCTCGGCGTGCTTCCGATCCAAAAAACCCTGACATCGCCCAATCTCGCGCAGATCGTCGAGGAGATCGGTGGCCGCTGGCTCAACGGCCGCTCCACCGGCGCCAACGAGCGCATCGAGGAGGTCGTCATCGGCGCCATGACCGCCAAGGGCGTCATCGACACCCTCAAGCCCGGCGTGCTCCTCGTCACTCCCGGCGACCGCGACGATCTGCTCTTCGCCACGATCTCCACCGCCGGCCTGTCCGGCGGCAAGGTCGTCTCCGGCATCGTCCTCACCGGCAGCGTGCTCCCGCACCCGCGCCTGCTCGAACTCCTTGCGAAGACCCCGATTCCGGTCGTCGCCGTCGCGGCCGAATCCTACGCCGTCGCCTCGAAGATCAACGGCATGACGATCAAGACCCAGCCGCAGGACGCCGACAAGATCCCGATCATCAAGCGCATGGTCCTCGACCACGTCGACCTGAGGAAGCTGCTCGCCTCGTTCTGAGCGACTCCAGTCTTTCCGCGCCGCGAGAAAAACACCGGCCGTCCCCGCGAAGAGGACGGCCGGAATGCTTTCTGCGGATTCGCATCCGCTCGCTTAGCTGCCGGCACGAACCAGCACCGTGTAGTTGGTCAGCGACCCCTTCGGCGAAACGAAGAAGACGTCGCGATACTCGCTGGGCGGAATGTCGAGGCTGTAGAAGCGGGGCATCGTGGCCTCGCCACTCTCCTTCATCATGAACCGGCACGCCACCCCCACCTGCACGCGGGCAGAAGTCACGTTGCGCACTCGCATCCACGTCCGCACCCGCCCGTCGTTGAGCGGATGGGCCTCGATGGACGTGAGCTTCACGATCGACGTGTAGGCCTTGGCGAACTCGGCGTTCACCGGTACCAGCACCACACCGGTCCAATCCCGGTCGACGAGTTCGGCCGAGGCACCGTCGGCGGTGAGACCGCGGGTCGGCGGCTGGCCATTGTAGTTGATCGGCTCATCCACGTTCGGCGCCGCAGCACCGGTCTGGAGTGAGGCCATCGCTTGGGGAAAGCCGGTCGCCTCGACACGTTCATGCTGCAGGCCGCCCTCGGTCGGCTCGACGAGCCGTTCCACCACCGCCTGAGCCTCGGCCGAGACCGGAGTGGGCGCCGGGGGAGGAGCCACTACCTCCGGGGCTTTGGCGGGAGCAGGGGCGACCGCCGCCGCCTTGGTGGGCTTGGGCTTCGCCGTTGGGGTCGCCGAACAGCCGGCGATCAAAAGACCACCGACCGCAAGGCTGAGAACGAATAGGTTGGGTTTCATTCTGACAGGGTGTCGTAGGGTTTTCCGAGAAACCGCGAATGATGATGATTTGCGGTGGCTGGATAATGCAGATTGCGGGGATGCTGGAAAGATCCGGCAAGTCCTTACTCTATTTAAACAAAAAGTTGCGCCACCCGCCGCCTCCCCGATTCGGTCGTGCAATCCGGCCCCCGGCCGTGCCAGTCTCGCCCCGCGATGAAAGCCCCTTGGGACACCCTCAAGATCCTTGCCGACCCCACCCGCCTGCGCCTGCTCGCACTACTCCTGCGCGAGGAGCTGTCCGTCGCGGAGATTCAGGAGGTCCTCGACATGGCCCAGTCGCGCGTCTCCTCCCAGTTGTCGCTGCTGCGCCAAGCCGGCTTCGTCGTCGACCGCCGTGATGGCAAGCGCGCCTACTATTCGCTCCGCCCCGGCCTCGATCCCCGCCAGCTCACCCTCCTGCG
>JAEXPL010000457.1 GCA_023446865.1 Verrucomicrobiota bacterium
GGGGGGGGGGGGGGGCTGGGGGGGGTGCTGTTCCCGCCCCCCCACGACCAGTTGTTCTGCGCGACCGTGGCCGACGATGTGGCTTTCGGGCCGCAGCAACTCGGACTGGCGGCGGATGTGGTGGCCGCGCGCGTGCAGTCGGCGCTGGCGCGGGTGGGGCTGACGGGCTTCGAGCGGCGCGCGCCGCACCATCTCAGCCAGGGCGAAAAGCGCCGCGTCTGCCTGGCGGGGGTGCTGGCGTACGAGCCGTCGATCCTCGTGCTCGACGAGCCGACGAGCGGGCTGGATCCGCGGGGGCGGCGCGAGTTCAAGCAGCTGTTGCGCGAGGTGCCGGCGACCAAGCTGATCGCGTCGCACGATCTGGAGCTGGTGGTGGAGCTTTGCCCTCGCTCGATCCTGCTCGATGGCGGGCGGGTGGTGGCCGACGGCCCGACGGTGGAGCTGCTCGGCAACGAGGAGCTGATGTTGGCGCACGGCCTGGAGCGGCCGCACATCCTGCAACACCTCCACCCTCATCCGTCGTACGTTTTGAAGCCGCGGACGGGGGGGGCGGGGTCGCGCGAGGCGGACGCGGCGTTCTTCCGCCGGATCGGGTGAGCCGAGGGCGGGCGGGGCGCCCGAGCCGCGGGGAACTCGGTTGATCGGTCGTGGCCAGCATTGCCAAAGCGGGCGGGGCTGTTTCCGTTGTCGCCGTGGACCTCAAGTGGCGACTCTCGCACGTTCGCGGCTATCTCGAACTCGGCATGGTCAAGGAAGCCAAGGCCGAGCTGGATGCTGTCCCGGCGGAGAGTGCGCACCTGCCGGAGGTGGTCGCGCTCCGGGTCGGGATGTTGCAGGCGACCGGGCAGTGGCGGGAGTTGCGCCGGTATGCGAAGCGGTTGGTCGAGACCGATCCTGCCGAAGTGGGCTGGTGGATCATGTGGGCGTATGCGGCGCGGCGGGCGACGACGGTGGCGGCGGCGCAGAAGATCCTCGTCGAAGCGGTCGAGCATCACCCGCAGGATGCGACCATCCAGTTCAACCTTGGCTGCTACGCGTGCCTGATCGGAGATTTCGCCGAAGCGAAGGCCCGGGTGGTGCGTGCGATCTCCATCGACGGATCGTTCCTGAAGAACGCCCTCGAGGACCCGGACCTTCAGGCGTTGCGCGACGCGGAGCCTGACTGGATCAACTCCGACAGTGGCGACACGCGCACCGAGGTGTGACCCCGCCGACTGGCGGCGCAAAAAAAAGCCGGAGCGGCGAACCGCTCCGGCGAAAAGGGGCAGACAGGATCAGGCGGTCTTGCGCGAGCGATACCTCCGGTAGCCGACCAGCGCGAGCATCCCGGCGCCGAGGGCCAGCGCGTAGGTGGCGGGCTCGGGAATCTCGGCGGTGATGGTGATGTCGCTCAGGTAGAGCGATGCGCCTGAACCGGCGTACGCGGAAATGCGGTCGAAGTTGAAGTCGCCACTCTGGGTGTCGAGTGGTGTGCCCAAGCTGCTGATAGTGGTTGGCGCTCCGTTGGTACCTAAGGTAGTGAATGGGCTCTCCGAGCGCCAGATCGTGAAGACATCGGCATTGGGGTTGGTATTGCCGGTACCCATGAAATCGATCTGCATCAGAATATAGGACCGTGTGGTCATCGGCACATTGGTGGTCCCGAGTCTGACGCTATCCCCGAACACGTTGCTGCCTGACGGGGTGGTGCCGCTCTCGCGGCCGTAACCTACTCCCCAATATTGGGTTGAGGCGCCGGCGTTGCCACCGGGTGTCCACGCATCCACTCCGCCCACGCCGGCTGCGATGTAGGTGTTCGTAGAACCTCCGTCCAGAAGCTTCACATTGTTCCAGACCGAGCTCGAACTGGCGACTGCCGAGAAGCTGATCCACACGCGTCTGGTGTAGGAATTCGAGTCGGTATACTGAAGAAGGTTGGGGCTCAGGTTGGACAGGAGGATCGTCGCATCTGCGTTGTTCGAGCCACCGGTGACTTGGGCGCTGTAGGTGACGCTCGTCGGGGTGCCATACGCGACATTGTGGTTAACGGTCGTGGCGGTAGGGTTTGTGCCTGCACCGAGATTCACGCCGTTATTTCCAGTCCACGCGGTGGTATTGATGACTTGGGTAAAGACGACGGGGCCGGGCGTATCCTGCGCCGAGAGCGAGGCGACGACGAAGAGTGCGACAGAGGCAAGGAGTGGGCGATGCCAGGGTTGCATGGGTAGTGTGGGTTGGGTGAGTGGGGCCGGAGCGGTGAGGCGCTCCGGTCGGCGGACGGTGGGTGGCTCCGCGCAGTCGGACAATAAGGAATTTGTGAAATCTCACCCGAGGCCTCGGATTGGCCGGTCTGCGGAACGCCGCGGGCGCCGATGCTGAAGCGCGCGCTGCCGTGCCCGGGCCGCGGCCCGGGGTTGCCGCCGCCGGCAGGGCGCGCTGGGTGGCCCTCGCTTCCTCTGCAGTGCTTGTGCCCTCGCTCGGCGGCTCCTGTCCCGACTCCATGTGGCTTTGCGGAGCCTCGAACGCGGTAGCCGGGGCTTTTCAACGTCGACCCCGGAATGTAACACTCGGATGAAGTGTCTGATATGCAGTGACTAGCGCGCAGAGGTCGGCAGGTTCAGGGTTTCCCTGAGGAACAGATTGTTGACTACTCGGTATTACTCTGTGTTCTAGGCCCTGTTCTTTGCTACTGCTGCTGTGGGAAGCGTCCCCGATGAGGCGCCAGCCCGACCCAAAACCAATTTTCCCACGCCCGGTTAACGCCGGGTGAGAGAAACCGCCAAAGCTCCGTGTCTCCCACGGGGTGGAGGCCTTAAACCAAAGGAGGGTCCAAACATGATCACCCTTATCATCGCCTGTGTCGCCGTTGCCGGTATCTTCGTGATCGCCGGGTACGACTACAACAGCGTTAACGAGTAATACACCTCCGGCCCGGACAGAAGCCCGGGCCGGAGTCATTTTCAAAGGTCGCGACATGCCGTTTCGGCTTCGACCTTGCTATCGGTCAACAATTTGCGCGCGTGAAGGCGCGCTGCATGTTTACCGTCCGGCGGGCGCGGGAGACCGTGGTTCCGGCGGCGGAACCCCTGCCGGGCCGGCACCGGCCAAGACCCGCTGGCGCAGCGCCTCGGGATCGAGCTTGGAGAGCAGCTCGATCAGGTTCGGGTACCAGCGTTTGTGGAAACCGTAGCCACCGTTGCGGAACTCGTCCACGGCCGCCTCGCGGGTCCACCCTTGGAAGACGATCCGGTAGGCCGCCACGAACACTCCCGTGCGATCGCTGCCGTGCCAGCAGTGGACCACGACCGGTTTGGGCGCAGCGCGGAATTTTCGCAGTGCCGCGACCAAGAGCTCTTCGGTGACCTCGCCGGCGTTCATCGGCGCGGCTAGCAGGGTGAAACCGTCGGCGGCCAGCTTGTCGGAGTCCTTGTGGTAGTTGCGCAGGTTGAGGATCGAACGGATGCCGAGCGCTTTCAGGTCGGCGCTGTCTGCCGCGGTGGGCTGCTCGCAGCGGTAGAGCTCGGGGCTGACGCGGTAGGCGTTACCCAGCGAGGTTTCGATCAACGGCTCGGCCCAGGTCGTCGGGCGCACCCGCGGGGTTTCGCCGGAGAGCAAACCAGCGGCGGACAGAGAAAGCAGGAGGGGTAGAAGGAGTCGCACGGTGGCGCAGGATGGGCGGAGGTCGCAGAGGATGCGAGCTTGTGGTGCGGCGGGCACGTCCGAGTGTCGCTTGTGAGCGCCGGCCGGAGCACCGCTGGTCCGGAGACTGGGTGCCGGCGGCGCGCCGTTTGCTCGATTCTTGCCCGCCCTTTGTGCCGTCGATCAGATCGCCCCATGCAGCCGCGCAAGTTGTCCGATATCCTCCTCGAGTTCTGTCGCCCGCTCATGCCGGAGAACCCGACCAAGGAGCAGGTCGAGGCTGCGGCGACGCATGCCTCCGGGATCTGGAACCTCGGCCTGCTGCCTGCCGCCGAACGCGAGCGCGTCTGGTCGCAACTGGTTGCCTCGCTGCCCCCGGAGATGCCACCGCCCATCGCCGCCGAGTTCACCCGGATCCTCCGCGGCCTGCTCGACCGCCGGATCACCGAGTTCGCCGCCGACGACCGCGCCGTGGCCGAGTGCGTCTGCGTGTTGGTCGACGGCCAACCTCTGTTGCGCGTCGCCTTCGGCGACCGCGGCGGGCGGAATTGAGGCGCGGCTGCGCGCGAAGTTGCGTCGGATACAGGTCCTGCCGGTGGGTCTTGGCCCGCTCGGGGACTCTGTGCACGAGAAGACGGCTTGTCGGCGGCATCCTCGCTCGATTTAATCACCTTGTCGCAAACCCATGAGCACACCGTCCAGCCCCGCCGGAGGAGGAGAACTCTTCATTGTCGACAACAGCGACGAGCGTTGGAAGGGGCTGCACTACCTTGAGGAGTGGACCGAGATCGCCCGTGCCTTCGACATCGCGTCCGGTTATTTCGAGATCGGCGCGTTGCTCGCGCTCGACGGCAAATGGCAGAAGCTGGAATCGATTCGCATTCTCATGGGCGACGAGATGACGGCGCGCACGCGCCAAGCGCTGCTCGAAGGGCTGCGGCAGCGAGCACTGGCCACACTCGACGGCAGCCTCGAAGCGACCAAGCCGGAGAACGACTTCCTCGCCGGGGTACCAGCCATCCTCGAAGCGCTTCGTTCCGGCAAGATCCAGTGCCGGGTGTACGCCAAACGGAAGTTCCACGCCAAGGCCTACATCACCCACCCGAAGTTCGCCGTCGTTGGTTCGGCGGCACTCGTCGGCTCCAGCAATTTCACCATTCCTGGGCTCACCCAGAACATCGAGCTCAACATCCAGATTCGCGCTCCGGGCGATGTCGCATCCCTCCAAGCGTGGTTTGAGCAGCACTGGGCGGACGGAAGCGACGTCACCGAAGACATCATCCGCGTTCTCGAGCGCCACACGGCGCCATTCACGCCTTTCCAGATCTACGCCAAGGCGCTCCAGGAGTTGTTCGAAGATGAAGAGGCGCCGACCTCTTCCTGGGAGAAGTCCGACTCTCGCATCTACCCGCTGCTCGACGAGTACCAGAGAGAGGGATACCACAGCTTGCTCAAGATTGCCCGGCAGCACCGCGGCGCCTTCCTTTGCGATGGCGTCGGCCTCGGCAAGACCTTCATCGGGCTCATGCTGATCGAGCGCCTGATTTTGCACGACCGCCGCCGCGTGCTTCTGCTCGTTCCGAAGTCCGGTCGTCTGCCGGTCTGGGAGCGCAACCTCAAGACCCGCTTGCCCAGTCTCTACGGTGATTTCTCCAATCTCGCCGTCTACAATCACACGGATCTCACCCGCGAGGGCGAATTCCCCGAGAAACTCGCCCGGCTCGCCGAGATGGCCGATGTCGTGATCATCGACGAAGCTCACCACTTCCGAAACCGCGGGCTGATGGGTGAGTCCCGCTACTGGAAGCTCCGCCAACTGATCGGCGCCAAGACCACCTTCCTGCTCACCGCCACGCCGGTGAACAACAACCTCACCGACTTTCAGCACCTCATCGAGCTGTTCTCCGACCCTGCGAAGCCCGACGCCTTCAAGCCGTCCCTTGGCATCCAACACCTTCCCGGATACTTTCAGAATCTCGAGAAGCAGCTCGCCCGCGTTGTACGCGGCGAGGCACTCGGGGAGCTCTTCGCCGAGGCCGCTGCCGAATCCGCCTCCGTCCTGTTCGACGACCGCATCTTCAAGTCGCTCGTCGTCCTGCGCAGCCGGCGCTACGTCCGCGAAAGCCAGCGCTTGCACGGCGCCACCGACATCTTCTTTCCGAAGAAGGAGGCGCCTGTCGTCGCCGCCTATTCGATCAAGAGCACCTACGGCCACCTGCTCGGGCGCCTCGAGCAGGCCTTCGCGCGCGAGCAGCCACTCTTCTCCCTTGCGCTCTACAACCCGCTCGCCTTCTGGCGCGGCGGTGCCGACGAGATCAAGGCGTGGGACAAGAACCGCCAGAAGCAGGTCGTCGCCCTCATCCGCCTGCTCTTCTTGAAGCGCTTCGAAAGCTCGGCCCGCGCTTTCGAACATTCCTGCCAGACGCTCCTCCTCAAATTGCTCGCCTTCCTCAAGAAGAACCTCGCCACGGCCACGGCCGAAGAGTGCGACCGCCATGCACGGTGGCTCGCCGCGAATCGCGCCATCCTCGACCATGTCGCCGCCCGCCGCACGGAGTTCGCCGACGCCGAGGAGGACGGTGCGGAGGAGGACGATCTCGCCGACGAGTTTCTCGACGATGTCGAGGAACTCGACCGCAAGCTCTACGACGTGCCCGCCATCGTCGAGGAGTGCTACGCCGACCTCGGTGTGGTCGTCGCGTTTCTCGACGAGCTGAAGGGCTTCGCGCCTGCGCAGGACAACAAGCTCGCAACACTCATCCGCCTGCTGAAGGCCGACAAGGTGCTCAAGAAGCACAAGGTGCTTATTTTCACCGAATTCATGTCCACCGCGCGCTATCTGCGGCAGCAGCTCGTCGCCGCCGGCATCACGGGCGTGGGCGAGGTGGATAGCGCCTCCAAGCGCGACCGCGCTGAGATAATCGAGGAGTTCTCGCCCTACTACAACGGCCTCTCCGTCGCCGAGCTCGCCGCGCAGGGCCGCTCCGAGATTCGCGTCCTCATCGCGACCGATGTCCTCGCCGAGGGACTCAACCTCCAGGACGCAACCCGCCTCATCAACTACGACCTTCACTGGAATCCCGTCCGCCTGATGCAGCGTATCGGACGCGTGGATCGCCGGCTCAACCCCGCTCTCGAGAAGAAGATTCTCGCCGCCCACCCGGCCGAGAAAGCCGTGCGCGGTACCGTGGCCTATTGGAATTTCCTCCCGCCCGACGAGCTGGAGGAGCTGCTCCGCCTCTACGGCCGTGTTTCCCACAAGACCCTGCGCATCTCCAAGGTCTTCGGCATCGAGGGCCGGAAGCTGCTCACCCCGCAGGACGATTACGATGCTCTCCGCGATTTCGTCCACGCCTACGAGGGTGAGGAGACCCCGCTGGAGAAACTGCATCTCGAATACCAGCGCCTGCTGAAGGAGAACCCCGCCCTTGAACCCTTCCTGCGCAGCCTGCCCCTTCGCATCTTCTCCGGCCGCGCGCATCCCGCCCCCGGCACCCGCGCGCTCTTCCTCTGCTACCGCCTGCCCGCCGCCGACCAGACCAAGCCCGAGGCCGAGCAGTGGAACGGCGACGCCTTCCACACCGCGTGGTACCTGCTCAACCTCGCAACCGGCGAGATCGCCGAGGATCCCGCCCGCATCGCCGAGATCGTCCGCAGCACACCCGATACGCCGCGCACGCTGATGCTCGGGCCCGACGAGTTGCGCCAGCATCGCCTGAAGGTCGAAGCCCACATCCGGCAGACGTACCTGCGGCGCGTGCAGGCCCCGCTCGGCGCCGCCCCGGTTCTCAAATGCTGGCTGGAGTTGCACTGACCTCGTCGCACCCGATGCCGACCACGCCCGAAGAATTTCGCAGTTTGCTCGATGCTCCGGAGGGCACCCACATCGAGTTCAAATCAGCCACGGGTGGCTTCCATTTCGAGAAACTCGTCGACTACTGCGTGGCGTTGGCCAACGAGGGCGGCGGCCGGATGGTCTTGGGCGTCTCCGATCGGCGGCCACGCACTGTCCTCGGCACCACCGCCTTTGCCGAGCCCGGGCGCACCGAGGCCGGCCTGCACCAGCGCCTCGGTCACCGCATCCCGGTTGAAGAATACCTCCACGAAGGCAGACGTGTGCTGATCGCCCACATCCCCTCCCGGCTGCCCGGCACCGCGTGGAGCATCAACGGCCGTTTCCTGAAACGCGCCGGCGACGACCTGGCCGCGATGGACGATGCCGAGCTGCGCGCCATCTTCGCCGAGACCGGGCCCGATTTCTCTGCCGAGCCCAGCCGCGCCGTCCTCTCCGACCTCTCGCCTGTTTACCTCGCCACCTTCCGCGAGCGCTGGGCGCGCAAGGCCCGCAATCCCCGCATCGCCGCCTGGAACGACGCCGAGACACTCTCCGCCGCCGAGCTGTTGGTCGACGGTCGTCCCTGCTACGCGGCCCTGATCCTCTTCGGCACACGCGCCGCACTCGGCCGCCATCTCGCCCAAGCCGAGATCGTCTTCGAATACCGCTCCTCCGATGCCTCCGGTCCGGCCCAGGATCGCGAGGAGTATCGCGACGGTTTCTTCGCCTACCACGATGCGCTCTGGCAGAAGATCGCCCTGCGCAACGACCGCCAGAGCTACCAGGACGACTTCTTCCGCTACGACATCCCCACCTTCGACGAGGTCGCTATTCGCGAGGCGCTCCTCAACGCCGTCGCCCATCGCGACTACCGGCTCGGCGGTTCCGTTTTTATCCGCCAGTACAGTCGGCGCCTCGAGATCGTGAGCCCGGGCGGCTTCCCTCCCGGCATCACCGCCGAGAACATCGCCGATCAGCAGAACCCCCGGAATCGCCGGCTCGCCGAAACACTCGCGAAGGCCGGCCTCGTCGAGCGCTCCGGCCAAGGCCTGAATCTGATGATCGAAAGCGCCATCCGTCAGACGAAGCCGCTTCCGGATTTCTCGGGCTCGGCCGGCCACGAGGTGCGGCTCACCCTCGCCGGCACGGTACAGAATCCCGCGTTCATCCGTTTCCTCGAGCGTCTCGGCGACGAACGCCTCGCACGGTTCTCCACCCACGATTTCCTCGCACTCGACGCCCTCCAGCGCGACCGCCCGCTCACCCCGGCGCTCCTCGCTCGCATGCCTGGCCTGGTCGAAGCTGGCGCCGTTGAATCCCTCGGCCGCGGCAAGGGTGTGCGCTACCTGCTCTCCCGAGAGCTCTATGCTGCCATCGGCCAGCCCGGCGCCTACACCCGCCGCAGAGGTCTCGACTACGAGACGAACAAGGCGCTGCTGGAAAAACACCTTCGGGACAACGCAACTGCTGGTGCTCCGCTTTCCGAGCTTTGCCAAGTGCTGCCTTCGCAATCAACCAGCTCGGTTCAACGCATGCTTCGCGAGATGCGGGACGAGGGGCGCGTGGAGTTGCGCGGTACTCGGAAGTGGGCGCGTTGGTTTCCCGCTTCGGCTAAAGATCAGATAGGCTCAATTCTATAGGTCAGTGAGCCAAAGCCACATGAGCCAATCCAGCGCAAACTGCTTGTCTATCAATGCCTTCCTATGCGTCACGACTTGCTGCCATGAGCCAATTCTGACCTTTAGCCGCTGACCTTTAGCCTGCTGCCCCATGCCCGCCCCAGCCCCCACCGACCGCCTCCGCGCCATCAAGCGCCTCGACCAGCTCCTCGCCTACCTGCGTGACGAGCTCGACTGGCCCGTGGGCAACCTCTCCGTAGAGGACGTCACCTTCGACTACGACCCCGAGGAACTCGGCGTGCCGCGGGAGGCCAAGGTGGGTTTTCGCGAGATCAAGCAGCTCCGGCCGCTCGCCGCCGGCCAGCCGTGGGGCGTATTCTGGGTGAGTTTCGAGAAGAAGAAGCTCCCGGTCGTGCTTCTCCGCCGCGTGCTGCGCGAGCTCTCCATCCGCCGCCGACCCGCCCCCCCGAAGGCCGCCCGCACCGCGTGGCAACCCGAGGACCTGCTCTTCATCTCCTCCTACGGCGACACCGACGACGCCCGCGAAATCTCCCTCGCCCACTTCGCGCTCGATCCCGCCCACCCGGCCGAGCTGCCCGTCCTGCGCGTGCTCGACTGGGACGCCCACGACACCGCCCTCAAGCTCCGCCACCTCGACCGCACCCTTCACGACTACCTCCGCTGGCCGGCCGACGAGCACAACCTCACCGCCTGGCGGCAACAGTGGCGCGCTCCCTTTCGCCACCGCTTCGGCCACACCATCCGCACCGCCGACGCCCTCGCCGAAACCCTCGCCGCGCTCGCGCGCCGCATCCGCCGCTCCGCCGAGGAACTGCTCGAAGCCGAGAGCGAGAAAGGTCCGCTGCGCCGCCTCCACCGCGCTTTCCAGGCCGCCCTCGTCCACGATCTCGACGAGGCCGCCTTCGCCGACACCTACGCGCAGACGGTCACCTACGGCCTGCTCACCGCCGCCATCTCGCGCACCGACATGGCCGCCGGCGCGCAGGGCACGGTCGTCGCCGCCGCCGACCTGCCCGATTTCGTCCCCGTCACCAACCCCTTCCTGCGCGAGATGCTGGAGACCTTCCTGAAGGTCGGCGGGCGCAAGGGCGGCATCGACTTCGACGAGCTCGGCATCCAGGCCGTCGTCGAGCTGCTCCGCGGCGAGGAGACCGATCTGCCCGCCATCCTCCGCGACTTCGGCAACAAGAAGCCCGGCGAGGACCCGGTCATCCACTTCTACGAGCACTTCCTCGCCGCCTACAACAAGCAGCTCAAGATCCAGCGCGGCGTCTTCTACACCCCGCAACCGGTCGTCTCCTACATCGTCCGCAGCGTGCACGAACTCCTGCAGACCGAGTTCGCCCTCGAAGACGGCCTGGCCTCGACGATCACCTGGGGCGAGATGGTCGAGCGCAGCCGCCGGCAATCCGTCTCCGCGAAACCGAGCGCATCCGATCCCGCCACTCCGCAATCCGAAATCCGCACTCCGCAATCGTTGCGTCTGCCGCCCAAGACCGACGAGCACGGCGAGACGCGCAAGATCGATCCTTCGGAGTTCTTTGTGCAGATTCTCGATCCCGCCACCGGTACGGCGACCTTCCTCGTCGAGGTAATCGAGGTCGTGCACCGGCACCTTGTCGCGAAGTGGGAGAAGGGCGGGCTCGCTGCGATGCCCACGATCCCAAACCTCCCGAAAGATGTGCCGCTGCCGCGCAGCTTCGCCGACTGGTGGAATGTGTACGTGCCGCAGGCCCTGCTGCCCCGAATCTACGGCTACGAGCTGATGATGGCGCCTTACGCCATCGCGCACATGAAGATCGGCCTGAAGCTGCACGAAACCGGCTACCGTTTCGGCAGCACGGCCCGCGTCGGCATCTACCTCACCAACGCCCTCGAGCCGAAGGTCCGCCAGCTCCCGCAGATTGGCTTCGACGCTCTCGCCCACGAGGCCGCCGCCGTCAACGAGATCAAATGGTACAAGCGCTTCACCGTCGTCATCGGCAACCCGCCGTACGCCAACTATTCGGCCAATCTCACTCCGACGGCTCGCAGACTAGTCGACAAGTACCGCAGTTTCCGCGGCCAGCTCATCCGCGAACGCAATCAACTACAGTTCGAGAGGAATCTACAGGAAGACGCCGTGAAGTTTCTTTCGATCGGCGAAGACGCAATCGCGTCCTCTGGGCTCGGCTTGCTCTGCTACATCACCAACTCCGTGACTCTCGCATCGAAATCACTTCGTGGCTTGCGTGAGCACTTGAGAGGCACCTTCAGCTCTATCTGGGAGCTCAACTTGCATGGCGGTGGGAATGAAATCGGCGACGATGCTGACGCAGACGAGAATGTCTTCGACATCATCCAAGGCGTTGCCGTCCACCTGTACGCCAAGAGTAGGGGCGCCGCGTGCCCGGTCTTGTATTCAGACCTGTTCGGGCCCCGATCAGGGAAGTATTCATCTCTTAGTCGCAACACGGTTCGCACCTCCTGCTGGCTAGAGGTAAGCGAGGATGCGGAGAACTTGGCGTTCACGCCACAAGACGAAGACGGGGCACAACCGCTGCCTCGACTGGACTCCATTTTCCTGCAGAAGGGCGCTGGCGTAAAAACCAACAACGATTCGGTCCTTATCGCCTTTGATGAGCCATCGTTGCTTGAGCAGGTTCGCGACTACGACCGTTCGTTGATTCGAGGAGTCAACCCCAGCTGCATTGTGCAGCCGATCCTCTACAGACCGTTTGATGAGCGGAAAATCTACTACCACGAGGAAGCCGTTGCGAGTCGTTCGTTCCCGACAATGCAGCACTTCATCGCAGGCCCGAACATTGGATTGGTCGCGTCGAGCACATGGACCACCGCTGCACGCTTCAGTGTGAACGTGTCTCGTCTGATGGTTGAAATGAAGACCGGAACCCATGATCGGGGCACCACGTTCTTTCCGTTCTTCCGTTACGAGACGCTTCTTGGGGGCAAGGCCCAGAGATCGCATAACTTCACCACAGAGTTTCTGCGAACTTGGGCAGACGTAACGGGCACAGCGATCATCCAAGAAGACTTCGGAGATCTTCAATCAACCGCAGGCTCCATCGACATTCTACGTTGGTTTTTCGGCCTACTCCACTCGCCGGAATACCGGAGACGGTATCGTGCGAAGCTCGCCCAAGGATTTCCGCTGGTGCTTATCGGAACCTCGAAACAAATGCTCCAGACAGTTACCCGACTCGGCGCCGAACTCGTCGCGCTGCACTTGCTGGAGTTTGAGGTTTCCGAGGTAGGGCGAGACGTCCCTGCCGAGCCGAAACCATCGGCGCAGCGGGCGGCTCTGCCGAAGGCTTCGCCCTACCGGTATCGCCACCTCACGGAGTTTGTCGGCTCGGCGGACACCGCGATCGATAAGATCGCCTATGCCGACGGCACGGTGTGGATCGACAAGGCGCGCACCACCGGTTTCGCCGGCGTGCCGGAGCCGGTCTGGAACTTCCATGTCGGCGGCTACCAGGTCTGCGAGAAGTGGCTGAAGGACCGCAAGGGCCGCACCCTCTCGGCCGACGACATCGCCCACTACCGCAAGGTCGTCGTCGCCCTGCACGAGACGATCCGCCTCATGGCCGAGATCGACGTCGCCATCGCAAACCACGGCGGCTGGCCCGGCGCCTTCGCCCTGTCTCCCTCCGTCGCCCCGGCCCCTGCGTCCGCATCGAGCGCCCCGGTGAAACCTCCCACCAAACCACGACAGTCGGACCGCGGCCTGCGAACCGAGGACGAACTACCGCTGGGCTGAGCCGGCGGCCTCCCCTGTTGGACCCAAAGCGGCGGTCGACGAAGAGATCATGCCAACTCTTGGTTGCCATGATCTCGTTGGCGCCGATACGCGCCGCTCAACCGGGACTCGCTATTCTACTCACTTCCGCCGGGCCAGCGGGATGGCGGCGATGCCGGCGACGGCGAGGAGGAGCACGGCGGCGGTCGCGTAGGGCGGGCGGGCGGTGCGGGTGACGTCGAGGGTGAGCTGCAGCGGCTTGTCGCCCTCGACCTGCAGACTGCGGGTGAAGGTGAGCACGCGGCCGCGTTCGGAGAGCGTCACGTCGAGCGCGCGCGGCGCCGGTTCGGCGGCGAGCTGCTGGTCGACGAGCCGGTCGGCGATGCCGCGCAGGGCGGTGTTCTCGTCGGCCGAGTTGCCCATGAGGAGCTGGTCGACCTGCGTGGGGTCGAAGTTGACCTTGCCCTGCATGAACGGGTTCAGACTGGCGGCCTGCTCGAGCTGCGCGTTGCGCGCGGCGTCGATGCGGTTGTCGAGGTAGAGGCGCTGGCGGCGGGTGTTGAGGCCGAGCACGGTCTGCTGCGTCTTCAGATTCCGGAGCTGCACGCGGGCGTCCTCGTTGGCCGCCTCGTCGAGCGCTTGGGTGTTGTAGGCGCGGGTGAGCACCTCGCTGGCCTTCTGCTGGTCGCCCTTCTGCATCAGCGAATTCGCCTCCTGCAGCATCGCCACGGCCTTCTTCGAATCGGCCGAACGCTTCGAGAGGATCGACGATTGGTAGTCGGAGACGTCGAAGAAGCTGCCGTAGTGCTCCTCCTGCAGCCGCAGGCCGCCGCCGTAGCTGGCGAGCGTGTAGCCGGGCGGGATGACCACCCGCCACGAGACGTTCTCCAGCGGGACGTTGAGCCGCGGGCCGGCGAGCGCGACGGCGCCGCCCTTGTCGCCGGGGGCCGAGTACACCAGCCGCACCGCGGCCGAGCGCTCGCCGGCGGCGGCGGGCGTGACGTGGAACAGGAACGCGTCGCCCTCGCGCACGACCGCCACGCTCTCGCCGTTGACGAACGTGTTGAACAGCCGCGCGCTCTCCGGCAGCCGCACTCGCAGCGTGCTCTTCTCGAGCACGTCGACGCGCAGGTCCACCGCGGTGAGGCTGTCGCCCACCGGCGAGAACAGCGTCATGAGCTCGCCCTGGGTCACGCGGAGCTTCAGCGCCTCGGCCACCTCGTGGCGGCGCACGGTTACGGGCAGCGGGCCCTCGGCCTCGGCCACGCGGAAACAGAGCGCGGGCACGCTGCGGTCGGTGCGGCTCTGGAGAAACGCGGGCACCGCGCTCCAGTCGGCGCGCGTCCAACCGCGCGGCAGGGCGCCGGTCTCCAGCTCGAGCCGGCCGCCGGCGCGCACGACGGCGAACTGCACCGCCTGCCGCGAGCCCACAAACTCCGGCACCGCCACCGTCTCCAACTTCTGGTCGCCGGAGGACGGACCCTGGAACTCGATCTGCATGTCGGTCTCGCCGGCGACGCCGCGTTGCAGGCGGATCTCCCAGGTGTCGTCGCTGCCGGCGACGCGCACCATGTCGCTCACGGCCGTGCCGGTGGCGCGCACCGTGCGGGCGCGGTCCTCGCCGAGGCCGGGCAGCTTCACGCGGAATTGTTTCACCGCGGCGTTCTCCACGCGGTAGCGCAGGCCGAGGCGCACGAGCGTCTGGCCCTCGCGCACGGTGGTCTCCTGCAGCGACTGCACGGTGATCCACGGCTCCAGCGCCTCGATACCGAGTTTCACCGACCAGTCCTCCTGCAACAGCCGGAACGCCAGCGTGCCGGGCTGCAGCCCGCCGACCTGCCGCGGGTCGAGCTGGGTGACCTTCTCGCGCTCGACGGCGCGCAGACGCAGGCCCTTGCCGGGCACGACGAGCGCCTCGCCGGTCTGGCGCGTGGCCTCGCGCACCTGGAGGTGCGGGATCGGCCAGGCGTCCTGGGCGCGCGGCGCGGCGCCGGCGAGCGTGAGGGCAAACTTCTGGTCGCCGATGGTCCGGCCGTTGAGGTGCAGCGTGACGATGCGCTGGTTGCCCTCGGTCGCCTCGGTCCAATGGCTGAGCGCTGCGCCGCTGAGCGCCTCGACCTCGAGGCCGGCGGGCAGCGCGAAACTGAGTTTGAACAGGCCGACGCGCGTGATCGCCGCGGCGAGATCCACCGCCATCACCATGCGGTCGTCGTCGAGCGAGATCACCTGCCGGCCGACAACGCGCACCTCGGGCGCGACCGGAGCGATCTTGAGTGAAACGCTGCCGCCGTCCTGGCCGAAACGCCACACGTGCTGCAACGTCGCCGCCGGTTCGTCGTCGTTTTCACCGGGCAGCAGCTCGGGATCGAAGTCCTCGGTGTTCACGGTGGAGAGACCGGTGGCGCGCACGCTCTCCGGCTGCGCGTCGCCGCCGAAGGCGAGCGCGAGCATGCCGACATCGCCGGCCGCGCCCTCGACCCGCAACGGCGTGAGCGTGAGATCAAAGGGCAGTGCGCCGGTGCCGAGCTGCGCGAGGATGCCGAGGTGGAACTGGCGCTCCTGCGGCGAG
>JAEXPL010000026.1 GCA_023446865.1 Verrucomicrobiota bacterium
CCTCAAGGCCGCGCTCGACGCCCGCACGCCCGGCCGCCTCCACCGCTCTTGGACCCTCGCGGTGCTCGACGCCTGGTGGCTGCAGCTCGCCCACAACCTGCGCCTCGCCGACCAACGCTACTTCCGCCTCGACCGGCCCGCCGTCCGCAGTGCCGTCCGCCGCTTCGTCGCCGACGGGGAGAACAAGACCCTGCTCGAGGAGATCAACCGCTCCGCCGCGTCACGGGTTATTGGCGACAAACGCACCTTCGCCAGCTTCTGCGCGCGCCACCGTCTTCCGACCGCGCCGCTGCTCGCCTCCGGCGCCGGTCCGGCCGTCGAGCAACTCGCCCCCTGGCCTGCCTCCGACCTCTTCCTTAAACCCGCTGCGCTCTGGGGCGGTCTCGGCGCCCGGATCCTGCGTCACGATGCGGGATCCGGCACGTGGACCGCCGACTCCGGCACCACCGTGACGCCGGACACGCTCGGCGCGTTCGCCCGGGCCACCTTCGGCCCGACCCCCTGGCTCCTCCAGCCGCGGCTCACCAACGGTCCGGTCCTCGCGCCCTTCGCCCCGGCCGGCGCCGCGCTCGCCACCATCCGCGTCGTCACCGGCCGCCTGCTTCCCGGCGGGCCGGTCGCGGTGGTCGCCGGGTTCATGCGCTTCCCGCTCCGCGCCAGCACGGTCGACAACCTGTGTGCCGGCGGCATCGGCGCCGACTACGAGCCGTCCACGGGCACGCTCCAGCCCGCCCGCTCGCTCGCGCCGGGCGCGCCGTTTCTCACCCACCACCCGGATACCGGCGCCCCGATCGCAGGCGCCCGCGTGCCTTGCTGGTCGGAAGTCGCCGCACTCGCGCTGCGCGCCCACGAGCCCGTCACCGACCTCGCCACCATCGGCTGGGATGTCGCGATCACTCCTTCCGGGCCGGTGCTGGTCGAGGCCAACCCCAACTGGGGTGTGCCGCTCGACACCCCGCTCGGCGACACCGCCTACGTCGAGTTCATCCTCCAACCGACCGTGGTTGGTTCTTTTCCGCCCTCCCGTGGATCGTAGTCTTTTGCCCGGCCGTCCCGCCATATGTCGCTCGCCCACCTGATCCTCGCGCACAAGAACCCCGCGCAGGTCGCCCGGCTCTTCCGTGCCCTCTGGCATCCCGAGGATGTCATCGTGCTCCACGGCGACCGAGCCGCACCCGCGGAGCTGCACCATCTTTTCCGGGACCTCGCCCGCCAGCACTCGAATGTCTTCGTCCTGCCCTCACGCCGGATCCTCTGGGGCGGTGCCGTCATGGCGGAAGTGCAGATCGCGGCCGCCGCCGCCGCGCTCGCCCGGGATGCGCGGTGGACCCACTTTTTCACCCTGACCGGCCAGGATTTTCCAATCCAGCCCCGTGCGGTCATCGTCGCGCGCATGGCCGCCGCGCCCGACGCCAGCTGGGTGAGCTGGTTCGACCCGCTCGTCGAACCCCACTGGAAATACGCCCGCGCCCGCCTCGAGCGCTACTACCTCGAATGGCCGTGGCTCCACCGCCTGCTTCACCTCCCCGGCCTCGGCCGCCGGCTGGGCGCACTCCTCGGCTGGACCAACCAGCTGCCGCACATCCCCGGCTACCGCCGCCGCTGGCCGGACTTCCGGTACTTCGGCGGCTCCAACCACGTCGTGCTCTCCCAGGCCGCCTGCCGTTATCTCGTCGCGGACCCGCGCGCCCGCGCCATCACCCACTGGCTCCGCCACTCCGCCCACGCCAACGAGATCATCTTCCAATCGGTCCTTCTCAACGGCCCCTTCGCCGATCGCCTCATCAACGACAACCTCCGCTGGGTCGACTTCCCCCGCTCCGACTCGCCCAACCCGCGCACCCTCGTCGCCGCCGATTTCGATCGACTCGTCGCCAGCCCGAAGCTCTTCGCCCGCAAGTTCGACACCGCCGTCGACACCACAATCCTCGACCGCCTGGAACGCCATCTCGGCATCCTCCCCGCCTGAACTCTCCCCTCGCGGCGTCGCCCCGCTCGCCGGAGCGCCGGCTCCACCCATGCCCCTCGCGTCCCTCCTCGATCACCACGTCGCCTTCGACCACTGCCGCCACCCGCTGCCGACCTTCCGCTGGGCGCGCACCGCCCATGCCACGGCGCGCCTGCATCGGCTCGCGCTCGAACTGTCGCGTCCCGGCGCCCTCGCCGCCGGTCCGGGCACACGCCTCTGCTCCGCCGCCTGCTTCCTCGCCTCCGGCCTGCGCCAGATCGCCCTGGCTTGGCGGCGGCAGGGCGCCGCCGCCCGCCGCACCCACGCCGTGCCGCACGCCCGCCAGTTCCGGGGACTGCTGTACCTGACCTTCCGCCGCAACGCCGCCCCCCACGCGTACTACACCCACCGCCTGTTCCGCCCGGCCGACCTGCGGCGCGCGGACAGCTTCTTCGAGCACCGCGAAACCCAGCTGCTCCTCACCGCGCTCTACGCGTCCCTCGACATCGGGTCGCTCGCGGACAAGCTCCGCTTCCACGATTTCTGCCGGCTCCACAATCTGCCGACGCCACCGCTCTGGGCGGTCTTCCACGACGGCACCATCGACCCCGCGCGCAGCGCCGCGTGGCTCGCCGCGCCCCGGTCGGATTTCTTCATCAAACCCGCCGCCGACTTCGCCGGCCACGGGATCGTCCGCTGGTGTTTCGACCCCGCCACCGGCCGCTACAGCGACGGCACCCGCTCGCTCGGCCACGCCGAGCTTACGGCCACATTCGCCGCAGCCTCCACCGCCGACCAGACACTGCTGCTCCAGCCGCGCCTCCACGAGGGAGAGGCTCTGCGGGATCTCGCCGGCGAAGGCGTGTGCAATTTCCGGATTCTGACCGGCTGCGAGCCGGGCGGCGCTCCGTCCATCCTCACCGCCGTCCTGCGCCTGCCCAACCCCGGCCACCACCTCACCGAGATCGCCGGCGAAGTCTTCGCCGCCCCGGTCGCCCTCGACTCCGGCACGCTCGGCCACGCCGGTGCCAAGGCCCTCTCCCGTGGTGTCCCCGTCCGCCCCCCCTCGACCGGCGCGCCGATCGCCGGCCGCCGCCTCGCCAATTGGCCGGCCGTCGCCGCCCTCGCGCTCCGCGCCCACGCCGCCTGCCCCTGGATGCCGTTCGTCGGCTGGGACATCGTCGATTCGACCGCCGGCCCCGCGCTGCTCGAGGCCAACGCCTACTGGGGCGCCAATCTCTGCCAGATGGCCGGCCATCGGTTCCTCGGCGAAACCGCGTTCCCCGAGATCTATCTCGCCCACCTCGCCCGCCTCCGCCCAGACCTTCTTCCCCACGCCGCGTAGGCGCCAGTCCGCAGGGAGCGCAGCCCTTCGCTCGACTGCACTCCGACTTCCACTCTTCTCTCTCCCCCTTCCGTTTTCCGGTCCCTGTCCTTCTTTCACCCGTGACCGTCCACTGTCCACCGGCCACCGATCCCCCACTCCCATGCTCCGCACCTTTCTCAGCAACTCCGGCCTCGCCAGCCGCCTCCATGGCTGGCTGCACGGTAGCCGGTTTTCAATCACCGGGTCCGGCCACCGCATCGAACGCCACAACGCCCGCCTCCAGCGCACCCGCATCGAGGTCGTCGGCCGCGACTGCGTTGTCATCCTCGGCCCCGGCGCACGCCTCTGGGACTGCTCAATCACCGTCTCCGGCCGCGGCGCCACCCTGCGCATCGGTGCGGGTTGCCGCCTGCGGCGCGCCCGCCTCGCCGTCGAGGACGACGGAAGTTGTCTGGAGATCGGCGACAGCACCTCCATGACCGGCCCGACCATCGTCGCCCACGAGGGCGGCACCGTCCGCCTCGGCCGCGATTGCATGGTCGCCCAGTACGCGGAGATCCGGAACAGCGACAGCCACGGCATCTACGACGCGACCAACGGCGCGCGCCTCAACCCCGCCGCCGATGTGATCATCGGCGACCACGTGTGGATCGGCCTCGGCACCTTCGTCTTCAAAGGTTCCCGCATCGGCGACGGCACGATCGTCGCCGCGCGCTCGCTCGTCACCGGCCCCGTGCCGCCCGCCTGCATTGTCGCGGGCACGCCCCTGCGCGTGCTCCGCGAAAACGTTGCGTGGCGCCGCGAGCGTGTGGCTTCCTCCCTCCTGTCGCCACAATGACAGCACCGCGCGTCAGCATCTGCATCCCCGCCTTCAAGGCCGAGAGGTTTCTCGCCGAGACGCTCGCCTCCGTGCGCGCGCAGACTTTCGCCGATTGGGAGCTCCTCGTCACCGAGGACGGCTCGCGCGACCGCACCGAGGAGATCGTGCGCGCCTTCGCCGCCACGGTGCCGCAGCCGGTCCGTTACACCCGCCACGATCCCAACCGCGGCCTGCCCGCCACCCGCAACGCCGGCATCGAGGCCGCCCGCGCCGCTTGGATCGCCCTGCTCGACGCCGACGATCTCTGGACGCCCGACCACCTCGCCACCTGCCTCGCCACGGCCGACACCACCGGTGCCGACTTCGTGCACGGCGGCTCGGTGCTCTTCGACAGCGACACCGGCCGCGACATCAGCGTCCGCGCCCCCACGCCGGAGGCCGTCGCCGCGTTGCCGCTCTCGCTTTTCCGCAACCTCTACGTCGTGCAGCCGGCCTCGGTGCTGCTCCGCCGCGAACTCTGGGAACGGGCCGGCCGCTTCGATCCGAGTTTCCGTTACGTCGAAGACCGCGACATGTGGCTGCGCTGCGCCCGGGCCGACGGCCGCATCGCCTACACCGGCGCGCTCACCTGCCGTTACCGCAAGCACGCCCAGGCACTTTCCACCCATAGCGCCGCGATGGCCGAGGCCGCCGCGCGTGTCTTCGACAAGCACCTCGATTGGGCCGCCATCCCGGCGACCGAGCGGCGGTCCCTCTGCGCCCGCGCCTGGGACGCCGCCGGTCGCCTGAGCTGGCGAGCCGACCCAATCACCGCCCGTCGCTGTTTCCGCCGCGCCGGTGCCGTGGACTGGCGCATCCGGTATTGGCTCATGGCTCTCGTCTGTTTGCTGCCGCGGACCCGCCCATGAACCCGCCCAACACCTCCAAACTGGCCGTCGTCATCCCGGTCGGCCCCAACCCGGCCGAGCCGGCGCGGCTGGCTGATCTCCTGGAATCGCTGGCCCGCTACGGCGAAGGGGCCATCGCCCAGGTCTACGTCGTCAACGACGGCAACGACCCTGATGCCATCGTGGCCGCGGGCCGGGCCTGCGGCATCGCGCCGACGGTGGTCGCGAACCCCCGGGCCGGCATCGGCGACGGCTGGCTCGGCCGGCTCACGGTCGGACTGGTCTGTGCCTACCGGTTGATCCGGAGCGAGCATCCGGAATCCCACGTCCTAAAACTGGACACCGACGCCCTGATTATCCGCCCGTTCGCAACCGTGCTGCTGCGCGAGTTCGCGGATGCGCCCGGCGTCGGTCTGATCGGCAGCACCGGCCTCGCGTTGCCCGGAGTCGTCTCCGGCAACTGGTGGCACCACCGGATCTTCAAGATGCAGCGGCCGCTCACCCGCTTGCCGGACTTCCCGTGGTTCCGCCAAAACCTGTTCGGCTACAACGCCCGGCTGCGGGCACATATCCGGCGCGCCACAGCGCGCGGGTACCGGTTCGGCGAGTCGGTGTGCGGCGGCGCCCTCGCCCTCCGGGCCGAAGCCATGGCCGCGCTGCTCGATCTTCCGGACATGCGCGACCACGATTTCCTGCTCCGGACCAACCTCGGCGAGGATGTGTTCCTCAGTGTGCTGGTGCACGAGTGCGGCTACACGCTGAAGGTACACCGGCTCCCCGGGGAGTTGTTTGGTGTCGCCTGGCAGGGCCTCCCCGCCCACGACGTGGAGGGAGTCTGGGCCCGCGGCAACGCCATCATCCACAGCGTGAAGTCGCACGGCCCGTTCACCGAGGAAACCACCCGCGCCTTCTTCCGCGCCACCCGCACCGCACCCGACCGCTGACCGCCGGCATGGGCATCGCCTTCCACATCCTCGCGCACAAGAACCCCGCCCAGGTCGCGGCGCTCGTCGCCAGCCTGGAGCCGGGCCCGGATTCCCCCTGCGTGGTCCACTACGACCGCGCCCGTCCGCCCGCCGAGGCCCGGGAGCTGCGTCGCCGCCTGGCCGGCACACCGGGGGTGATCCTCCAGCGGCGGCGCCCCATCGATTGGGGTGGCTGGTCGATCGTCGCCGCCCAACTCGAGGGCCTGCGACTGGCCATGGACGCTTCCCGCTCGTGGACCCACTGGATCAACCTGAGCGGCCAGGACCTGCCGCTTGTCTCCCCCGGCGAGCTCCGCCACCACCTGCGGTCCCGTCCCGACCTGAGTCACATCGAGTGGTTCGAGCCCGCCACAGCCTGGCCCGACTGGCGCGACCGCTTGGATTTCCTGTACCCCAACAGCTACCACCTCGGGCGCCTTCTGCGCCTGCCTGGGCTCGGACGACGCCTCCGTGCTCTTCTGCCTGACCCCAACGGCACACCGAGTCTGCCACTCTTCCGCCGCCGCCCGCCCTTCTTCCGCTACCTCGGTTCCTCCAACTGGGTCGTCCTCTCGCGCGCGGCCGCCCTCTCGCTGCTCACCGATGCGACGGCGTACCGCATCCTC